>JARIBR010000287.1 GCA_029258695.1 Quadrisphaera sp. | reverse complement strand
CGAGGACGTGACGCTGGCCGTAGATGCTGACCTGGGTCACAGGGCTCCCGACGCCTCTCGGCCAGGGTGCCCGATCACGGGCAGGACCCTAGCGGGCTGAGCCGGAGCAACGGTTGACCGGGGACCTACCGCCGCGTCAGGGCGTCCCACACCGCGGTCGCACGTCCCCGTTCGACGGTGGCGGCGTCCCCTCGCGCGGCGGGACGTCCCCGGTCCGCGATGGAGGAGGTCCGCGATGGAGGAGGTCCGGCCACCGAGCCGGAGGCCTGCCCACCCGCCATCACACCCAGGCGGGCACGCTGTGCGCGTGAGCGACGCGCTGCCGGAGGGCCACCGGCCGGGGTCACCGGAGCTGCGCCGCACGTCCTTGGCGCTGTTCGCCGCCGCCGTGGGCTCCTTCGGGCTGCTCCACTCCCCCCAGCCGATCCTGCCGCTCCTCGCCGACGACTTCGGCATCGGCGCCGGCCGCTCCGCCCTGGCCATCTCGCTCAGCACGGCCACGCTCGCGGTCGGCGTCCTGGTCGCCGCCCCGCTCTCGGACCGCTTCGGACGGACGCCTCTCATCCGCGGCGCCCTCGTGATCTCCACCGCGCTGGGCCTGGCGTGCGCGCTGGCCCCGACCTGGCCGGTGCTCGAGGTGCTGAGGGCGCTGCTGGGGATGAGCCTCGCCGGCCTCATCGCGGTGGCGGTGGCCTACCTGCGTGAGGAGCTGCACCCCGCGGCCGGTGGCCCCGCGATCGCCCTGTACGTCGGCGGCAACGCCCTCGGCGGCATGGCGGGACGCCTGCTGGCCGCCGGCCTGGCCGACGTCTGGGGCTGGCGCGCCGGTCTGGCCGGTGTCGCCCTCGTGGCGGCGCTCGCGACCGTCGTCGCGTGGCGCCTGCTGCCCACCTCGCGCCGCTTCGTCCCCGCGACCGCCGGGCTGCGGGCGCTCGGCCGGCGCACCACCGGGGTCCTGGCCGACCCGGCGCTGCTGGCGCTGTACGGCCTGGCCTTCGCGCTGATGGGGGCCTTCTTCACGCTGTGGAACCCGATCGCCTTCCGCCTGCAGAGCCCGGAGTACGGCCTCAGCGCGGGCGCCGCCGGGCTCGTGGTGGTGCTCTACGCCCTCGGGTCGGTGAGCTCGGCACGCGCCGGCCGGCTCGCGGCGCGCCGTGGCCGGCGCTCCGTGGTGCTCGTGGCCGTGCTCGTGCTCGCCGGCGGGGTGGCGCTCACCCTGGCGACGCCGCTGGCCCTCGTCGTCGCCGGCATGGCGGTAGCGACCATCGGCTTCTTCGCCGCCCACGGGGTCTCCAGCGGATGGGTGGCCGTCCGCGCTGCCGGGCGGGGGCGCTCTGCGGGGCAGGCGTCCTCGCTGTACCTCGTGGGCTACTACCTGGGCGCGTCCGCCGGCGGCGGCATCGGCGGGGTGGCCTGGGAGCAGGCCGGGTGGAGCGGGGTGGTCCTGGCGGCCTCGGTGTTCCTCGTCCTCGCCGCGGCCCTGACCGTGGCACTGTCCAGGACCAGGAACCTGAGCGCCGCGCCGGAGCGCCCCGGGCGTCCGGACACCACCGAGCGTCCGGACGCCCCGAGCAGCGACTCCTGAGGGGTCAGGGAGCGATGGTCGCCGCGTCGATGACGAAGCGGTAGCGCACGTCCGAGCTGACGACCTTGTCCCACGCCTCGTCGATGTCGTCGGCGTCGATCATCTGCACCGTGGCCCCGATGCCGTGCTCGGCGCAGAAGTCCAGCATCTCCTGCGTCTCCGGGAGGCCACCGATGTTCGACCCGGCCATGGAGCGCCGTCCCCCGATGAGCGCGAACGCCGGCACGGTGAACGGCTCCGGCGGGGCACCGACGGTGACGAAGGTCCCGTCGACGTCGAGCATCTTCAGGTAGTCCACGACCTCGTTGCCCGCCGAGATGGTCGAGACGATGAGGTCGAAGCTGTTCGCGAGGCGCTCGTGGGTGCCGTCCTCGCTGGTGGCCTCGTAGCGGTGGGCCCCGAAGGCCAGCCCGTCCTCCTCCTTGCTGCGGGTGCGGCTGATGACGGTCACCTCGGCGCCCATGGCCGCGGCGATCTTCACGCCGACGTGCCCGAGACCGCCCATGCCGACGATCGCCACGCGCTGGCCCGGGCCGGCTCCCCAGTGCTTGAGCGGGGAGTAGACGGTGATGCCCGCGCACATCAGCGGCGCGGCCTCCTGCAGGTCCACGCCGTCGGGGATCTTCAGCGCGAACCGCTCGTCGACGACGATCTTCTCGCTGTACCCACCGTCGGTGGGCTTGCCGTCGAGCTCGCCGTCGTACGTGCCGACGCTGCCCCGGCGGCAGTTCTGCTCCTGTCCGGCCCGGCACATGTCGCACACCCGGCAGGAGTCGACGAGGCAGCCGACGCCGGCGTGGTCACCGACGCGGAACCCGGTGACGTCGGAGCCCACGGCGGAGACGGTGCCGGCGATCTCGTGGCCGGTGACCATGGGGTAGTGGACCGGTCCCCACTCCCCGCGGCCGGTGTGGATGTCGGAGTGGCAGATGCCGGCGTAGGCGATGTCGATGAGCACGTCCGCGGGGCCGAGGTCACGGCGCTCGATGGTGAGGGGCTCGAAAGGCTCGCCGGGGCCGGGGGTGGCGCGGGCGTTGACGGTCAGCACAGGGGGTCTCCTAGAGAGGTTCGGAGCGGGTCGGGCAGGGCGCAGCGGTGGGACGGGCGGCCCCGGGCTCGGGCCGCCCGTCGGTGGTGAGGGAGCGGGTCAGTCGCGCCAGAGCAGCACGAGCGTGCGGTCGTCGCCCTCGTCGGCGTCCACCGCGTCGACCACCCGGGCAGCAGCCCCGGGGGCGAATCCCTTCCCACGCTCGACCGAGACATGGCTCACGAGCGCGTCGATGCCGTCGGCGAGGTCCGCGCCGGGCGTCTCGACGAGGCCGTCGGTGTAGAGCACGAGCGCCTCCCCCGAGCCCAGGTGGCCGGTCGCGCCGGGGAACTCGGCGCCGGGGAGCAGCCCCAGGGCGGGCCCCTGCTCACCGTCGAGGAGGCTCCACGAGCCGGCCTGCGCCCCGCTCGCCGCCGGCGGATGACCCGCCGAGGCGATCCGGTACGCGCCGGTGGTGAGGTCCACGCTCACGTGGGAGGCGGTGGCGAAGCCCTCCTGCCAGTCCTGGCGCAGCAGGTACCGGTTGGCCATCGGCAGGAAGCGCGCGGGCGACACGGCGCCGAGCAGCCCCCCGAGCGCACCGGACAGCGACAGCGATCGGGCTCCCGCCTGCTCCCCCTTGCCGGAGACGTCGACGAGCACGATCTCCAGGCGACGGCCGACGCAGGGCTCGTCGTCACCGGTCCCGCTCGCTCGCGAGCCACCTGGCTCGTGGGCGTCGACGCCCGGTCCGTCCGGCTCGTCGTCGTCGACGTCACCGGCGAAGGTGACGACGAGGTCGCCGGAGAAGGTGTCCCCGTGGGCGGGGCGCAGCTCCACCTCGAGGTGCCAGCCGGCCGGCAGCGGGGGCACGGCACCCAGACCGGTGAGCGCGTCGCGGAGGTTGACGAGCATGACGTCGCCGCGGGTGCCCTGCAGCCCGAGCGTCTCGCGGCTGCGCACCCACAGCGCGACGAGGGCGGCGATCACGGCGATGACCACCGCGGTCCCCGGCGCCACGAGCGGGATCCCGGAGCGTTCCGTCTGGATCCACAGCAGCCCGGCCGCGGCCACGAGGTAGAGCAGGAGCATCCCGCGCAGGCGCAGGAAGAAACCACCCAGCAGGAGGACGATGATCATCGCCGAGGCGGGGACCCAGTCAGGGAAGTTCGCCGAGAGCACGGAGATCACCAGCGCGAGCGCCGTGAGCCACAGGAGGGCCAGCGCCTGGCGGGGCACCGTGCGGGGTCGCGCGAACCGGTCGATGCGTCGCCGCAGCCTCACGAGGCGGTCGGCCCGACGCACCCCTGAGTCCTCCGCTCCCGTCGAGGGCGCGGCGGGGTCGTCCGTGATCGGGGGCACGCCCCGACGGTAGCGACCCTCGGGGTGCTCCGGTGACGTCTGCGCCGGCGTGCTCACGGGGCGCTCACCGGGCTGCGCGGATGCTCGCCGTCGAGGCGCTCGGGCTGGCACACCGGGCACCAGAAGATCGTGCGGGCGACCATCTCGCCGCCGAGCACCGGGGTGGCGCACACCCGGCAGGGCTTGGAGGTCCGCTTGTAGACGTAGTGCGCCCCCTCGCGCGAGCGCGTCCGCCGCCCAGCGTCGTCGAGCCGGTGGCGCGGCGCGGTGGTGACGATCCGCCCGGAGGAGACGCCAGCGCGCATGAGAACCCCGAGGTCGTCCCACATCGCGCCCAGCACCTGCTCGGGCACCTCGCGTCCGGGGACGAAGGGGTTGACCCCGGCGCGGTACAGCAGCTCGGCGCGGTAGATGTTGCCGATGCCGGCGACGAGGTCCTGCCGCATGAGCAGGCCCCCGATCGCGGAGCGCGAGCGGCGCAGGTTGGCGACGAAGGCGGCTCGGCCCTCGCCGCGCCGGTCGGCCATGAGCGGATCGGGGCCGAGGCGTGCCTCGAGGACGGCCAGCTCGTCGGGCTCGAGGAGCTCGCACGCGGTGGGACCGCGCAGGTCAGCCCAGGGACGTGGCTCGCCGTCACGGGCGACCAGGCGCAGGCGCAGCGCCCCCCGCTCCCCCGGCGCGTCGTCCTGGCCGGTGGTGAACGTGCCGTACAGGCCGAGGTGGACGTGGAGCACCCGTCGGTCGTCCTGCAGGGACGGACCGCTCCGCGCCGGTCGCCACGGGGCCCCGGCGGGGACGAAGTCGACGAAGAGGTGCTTTCCGTGGGCCCGCGCGCGCGTGAGCCGTCGGCCGTCGAGGAGGGCAGCGCCGCCGGCGAACCGGCCCTGGGGACTGCTCGCGGTCACCACACGCCCGGCGAAGGACGCGTGGAGGCCGGTGGCGAGCCGGTGGAGGGTGTGACCCTCGGGCATCAGGCCCCGGGTCCGACGTCGGGCTGGCGCGCGTCCTGCTCCGGCACGGTCCCGTCCTCGGTGTACGTGGTGAGCATCGCGATACGGCGGGCGTGACGCTCGTCGCCGGAGAAGGGCTCCGCCAGGAAGGCGTCGACGATCTCGGTCGCCTGGGCCAGGGTGTGCATCCGCGCGCCCACCCCGAGGACCTGGGCGTCGTTGTGGGCCCGGGCGAGGGTGGCCGTCTCGACGCTCCACCCGAGCGCCGCGCGGATGCCGGGGACGAGGTTGGCGGCGATCTGCTCGCCGTTGCCGGACCCCCCGGTGACGATGCCGAGGGAGCCCGGGTCCTCGAGGACGCCGATGGCCGCGGGGATGACGAACACGGGGTAGTCGTCGACCGGGTCCATCTCGTGGGGCCCGTGGTCGACCACCTCGTGACCCCGGGCACGCAGGTGCTCCACGAGGTGGGTCTTCAGCTCGTACGAGGCGTGGTCTCCGCCGAGGTGGACGCGCATGGGGCCAGTGTGTCAGCCGCCGCCGACGCACCGCCCGCGCGAGCCTGCTCGAGGGCGGCGTCGAGGACCGGTCGAGGGCCCGTCAGTCGAAGATCGGCCCGACGCCGCGGGAACGCTTGAGCTCGTAGAAGCCCTCGTAGCGCGAGACCGCGAGCACGCCGTCCCACAGCGACCCGGCCTCCTCGCCCGTCGGCGCCGGGGTCATCACGGGTCCGAAGAACGCGGGGCCGTCGCTGCCGTCGGCGTCCGCCACGGCGATGACCGGGGTGCCGACGTCGTCGCCCACGCGGGCGATCCCCTCGTGGTGGCTCGCCTCCAGGATCGCGTCGTGCTCCGGCGAGGTGGCGTAGGACATCAGCTCGGCCGGGAGACCCAGGTCGTCCAGCGCGCCGGCCACCGCCCGGTCGTAGTCCTCCTCACCGCCGGGGTGGATGCGGGTGCCGATGGCGGTGTAGAGGTCACGCACCAGCCCCGGACGCTCGTCGCCGTGCAGCTCGCGGGCGGCCACGACGACGCGGACGGGGCCCTTGGCGCGCGCCATCTTCTCCAGGTAGTCCGGGTCGAGGTCACGGCCCTCGTTGAGGACGGCGAGGGACATGACTTTGAACTCGACGTCGACGTCGCGGACCTTCTCGACCTCGAGCATCCAGCGGGACGTCATCCACGCCCAGGGGCAGATCGGGTCGAACCAGAACTCCACCCGGGTCGTCGTCGAGCCTGTCGTGGAGTCAGCACCGGTGGTCACGACAGCGCCAACCCCGCGGCGTCGTGGCAGCATTCCCCGGGTGCCCGAGACCCCCGACGACGCCACCCCGCACGCTGCCACCGCCGAGCAGCTGAACATCACCCGCGACGAGGCCCGCGCCCGTTCGGCGCTCCTCGCCGTCGAGGCCTACGCGGTGGACCTCGACCTCACGTCGACGAGCCCGACGTTCGGCTCGCGCACCCACGTCTCCTTCACCGCCCGCGAGGCCGGTGCGTCGACGTTCATCGACTGCGTCGCCGCCTCGGTGGAGTCGATCGAGCTCAACGGCGCCCCGCTGGACGTGGCGGACGTCTTCGACGGCGCCCGCATCCGCCTGGACGACCTGGCGGCGGAGAACAGCCTCGACGTGGTCGCCCGCTGCGCCTACTCGAGCACCGGCGAGGGCCTGCACCGCTTCGTCGACCCCGTCGACGACGAGGCCTACCTCTACAGCCAGTTCGAGGTCGCGGACTCCCGACGGGTGTTCGCGGTCTTCGAGCAGCCGGACCTCAAGGCCGCCTTCACCTTCACCGTCACCGCGCCCGAGCACTGGGAGGTGGTCTCGTGCTCCCCGACCCCCTCCCCCGCACCGGCCGGGGACGGCGCCGCCACCTGGGCATTCGAGGCGACGCCGGTCCTCTCCTCCTACGTCACCGCGATCGTCGCCGGGCCCTACAGCGCGGTGCGCGGCGAGCTGACCTCGCGCGACGGGCGGACCATCCCCCTCGGCGTCCTCGCGCGCGCCTCCCTCGCGCAGCACCTCGACGCCGAGGAGATCATGGCGATCACCCGCGACGGCTTCGCCTTCTACGAGGACTGGTTCGACCTGGCCTACCCGTTCGCCAAGTACGACCAGATCTTCGTCCCGGAGTTCAACGCCGGCGCCATGGAGAACGTCGGCGCGGTGACCTTCGTCGAGTCCTACGTCTTCCGCTCCCAGCCCACCGGCGCCACGGTCGAGCGGCGCGCCGAGACGATCCTCCACGAGCTGGCCCACATGTGGTTCGGCGACCTCGTGACGATGGCCTGGTGGGACGACCTGTGGCTCAACGAGTCCTTCGCGACCTACGCCTCCGTGCTCGCCATGGCGGAGAGCACCCGGTGGACGGGCGCGTGGACCACCTTCGCCTCCTACGAGAAGGCGTGGGCCTACCGCCAGGACCAGCTGCCGTCGACGCACCCGATCGTCGCGGACATGGTGGACCTCGAGGCCGTCGAGGTGAACTTCGACGGCATCA
>JARIBR010000106.1 GCA_029258695.1 Quadrisphaera sp. | reverse complement strand
GGGCCAGGCCGTCGGGGCTCGGCTGCACGGCGTAGGTGAGGGCGATGCCGAACTGCGAGCCGTCGCCGAGCAGGCGCTCGAACGCGGCGGCGTCGTGCGGGGTGGTGATGATCAGCACGTCGCGGATCCCGGCGAGGATCAGCGTCGAGAGCGGGTAGTAGACCATCGGCTTGTCGTAGACGGGCACCAGCTGCTTGGACGTGCCGAGCGTGATCGGGTGCAGCCGGGTGCCGGAGCCGCCGGCCAGGATGATGCCGCGCACCTCAACGGCCCGCCGGCACGGTGGCGGTCGCGCCGGCGGTGACGGGCGCGGCGGGTGTCGCAGGCGCGCCCGAGCGCCCAGCCGCAGACCCGGACCCTTGCCAGGAGGGCAGCAGGCCGTCCTGCGCCGCGCGTGCCAGGGACGGTGCGGCCGCGTCCTTGGGGGAGAGGGTGACGGTCAGCGCCCGCCCGTCGCGCCCCAGCCTCGGCCACTCGATGCCGAGCTCGGTGTCGAGCGGGTCGACGCCGTGCTCGCGCCCCGGTGCGTAGGCGGTGGAGCACAGGTACGTCACGGTCGAGCCGTCGACCAGCGAGAGGAACGCGTGCCCGAGCCCCTCGGTGAGGAAGACCGCGCGGCGGGAGGCGTCGTCGAGCACGATCGACTCCCACGTGCCGAACGTCGGCGACCCGGTGCGAACGTCCACCACGACGTCGAGCACGGCGCCGACCGCGCACGAGACGTACTTCGCCTGCCCCGGCGGGACGTCCGAGAAGTGGACCCCACGCAGCGCGCCGGCGCTCGACACGGACGTGTTGACCTGGGCCACCTCCAGCGTGCGGCCGGTGGCCTCGGCGAGGGCGTCGGCCCGGTAGGACTCGAGGAAGACTCCGCGGTCGTCGCCGTGCAGGCGGGGGGTGAAGGACCAGGCGCCCTCGATGGACATCGGGAGGATCTGCACCTGCGCACCGTATCCACCTCCTTACGCTGAGTGGGTGAAGATTCTGGTGACCGGTGCCGGTGGGATGCTCGGCCAGGACGTGGTCGACGTGCTGCGCACGGCGGGGCACGACGTGAGCGCTGCGATCCGGGCCGACCTCGACGTCACCGACCCCGACGCGGTCGCGCGGGCGGTGGAGGGGTACGACGCGGTGGTCAACACCGCGGCCTACACCGCCGTGGACGCCGCCGAGTCCGACGAGGGGGCCGCGCACGCCCTCAACGCGGTGGCGCCGGGCCGCATCGCTGCCGCGGCGCGCGCCGCAGGAGCGCGGTGCGTCCACGTCTCGACGGACTACGTCTTCGACGGGCAGGCCGCCGAACCTTACGCGGAGGACGCGCCCACCTCGCCGGCGTCGGTCTACGGGCGCACGAAGCTCGCGGGGGAGGAGGCGGTGCGCTCCGCCGACCCGGGCGCGCTCGTGGTGCGCACGGCGTGGTTGTACGGCGCTGGTGGGGGGTGCTTCCCGAAGACGATCGCGCGGGCCGGGGCGCAGCGCGGGCACCTCGACGTCGTGGACGACCAGGTCGGTCAGCCGACGTGGGCGCGGGACGTCGCCGGCCTCGTCGAGCGGCTCCTGGCGGCTGCGGCACCGGGCGGGACCTACCACGCGACGTCGTCCGGGCAGGTCAGCTGGTACGGCTTCGCGCGCGCCGTCGTCGCGGCTGCCGGGATGGCCCCCGCGCTCGTGGCGCCGACCACGAGCGCTGCCGTCGTGCGGCCGGCCCCGAGGCCGGCGTGGTCGGTGCTGGGCCACGACGCCCTGCGAGCGGCGGGTCTGGCGCCGATCGGGCCGTGGGAGGAGCGCTGGGCGGTCGCTGCGCCGTCGGTGCTCGCCGACGTCGCGGGTGCTGGCGGGGACGCCGTCGGGCGGTAGCCGTGACGTCCGGGCGGGGAGGCCGGTCGCCGGGCCGGTGCCGGTCGCCGCGGCGGAGAGCGCGCCGCGTCGGCACTGGCCGGCACTCGCCGGTGCCGGCTGGGGGAACGGGTTGCTCAGCGAGCCGTGGTGGTGACCCGCTCGACGGCGGCGAGGTGGTCGAGGTCGGGGGCGCCGGGGCCGGCCAGCACCACGGAGCCGTCGCCGGCCAGCGCCGCGAGCACGGCGGTCGCCGCCGCGGTCGCCGTGGCGTCCGGCCGGTCGGCGCGCACGAGCTCGCGCACCGGGTCCCCGTCGTCGGCCACCGGCACCGGCACGGCCCGCTCCAGGGGCCGGCCGTCGAGGGGCATGGCGTCACCGAAGCCCGCGACGACGGCGTTGTAGTCCAGAGCGCCGGCCGGCACGTCGGCGCTGGCGAACGCGAGCGCCGCCAGCGTCATGACCACCAGCGGCACGCCACCGGGAGGTGGCCCGGTGGTGGTGGGGTCGGTGGTCACGACCACCAGTGTCTCGTCCGCCCCCGGCGCCCCCGTGTCGACGACCTCGGCGCCGACGCTCCACGACGCCAGCGCCCACACGACGCTGCGCCAGTGCGCGGGCGCGTCGAGGCGCACGGCGCCGGGCGCGTCGGGGTCGTCGAGCAGCTACTCGACCAGGAGGTTGGCGGTCTTGGCCACCCAGTTCTCCAGCACGCGGGCGGAGAGCTCGACACGTTCGCCGTCGGCCCCGTACCAGGTCAGGCGGGGACGGCCGGGGTCGGAGGCCGTCGCGGCGGCGAGGACGGCGGGCACCGTCACGTCGGTCTGCCGGGTTCGGTCGCCGGGTCCGAGCGGTGCGGTGTCGTCCATCCCGCCAGCGTAGGGACGGCGAGCCTCGACGCCGTCGCGCCGGGCGAAGGCGGCGCGCTGCGGGTGGTGCGGCGCGGTCTCGTGCGGTGCCGTCTCGTGCGGTGCTGCGGTGCTGTGGTGCTGCGATGAGGTCGTGAGGTCGTGGGGCCGTCGCGGTGGGCGGTGCTTGGCTGCCGTGGGTCACCTGATCGTCCGTGCGGGTGAACTGCCCCGATGGCTCCCGTGGTGGTCGCCACGAACCCGTCACTCCTCTAAGATGTAGAACACGTATTCGATGATGAGGAGGTGGCGTCGTGCACGGTTCCGGGCAGGGCAGCCAGGGCACCTCCGTGGTCGAGGCGTGGTTGGCCCGCAGGCTGAGCGATCCTGGACCACTCGGGGATCCTCGGGGGAGCGCGCACGACGAGGAGCCCGTCCAGGAGGTGTCCACCGCGGGGACGAAGGACCGCGACCGCCACGGCCGTGGCGCTGTCCCGCTGAGCGGTCACGACCCGGCCCGTGTTCACGACCAAGATTTCGTCGTCCCCGCGGTCGACGGGGGCGACAGCCCCGAGGACGAGCGCAGCGTCCCCGTGGACGAGCGCAGCGTCGACGAGGACGCGGAGTGGTTGGTTATGGCGTGCGGTGACGTGCCGGAAGGACCCAGCGTCGATCGGGTCGCGGTGCTGCACTCCCTGGTCGCCCGCGTCCACGCGCTGGAGGTCGCAGCGCTGGCGGACCTGACCCGGTCGATGAGCGGTGAGCCCGGTCCGGAGCAGGGCGCCGACGGGTCCTGGGTCGTGCCTGCCCGTGGGGGCGTTGCCCCCCGGGTGATCGACGCGATCGCCCCAGCGCTGGGCCTGGGCCGGGTCGCCGCCACGCGGCGGATCGCCGACGCGCAGCAGCTCACCGGCGCTCTGCCCAAGACCTTCGAGCTCCTCGCCGGTGGGTTCATCGACACCGGTGTCGCTCAGGCGGTGGTGCGCGCCACCACCGCCTGCTCGCTGACCACAGCCCTCGCCGTCGACGCCGCCGTGGCCGGGGACATCGTCAACAGCACCGCCGGGCGGGCTCGCGCGACGGTCGAGCGAGAGGTCGCCCGCCAGGACACCGCCGCGATCACCGAGCGGGTCGCGGCCGCGGTGAAGTCCCGGCGCGTGGAGTACCGACCGGCCGCCGACGGCCTCGGCGAGCTGCGCCTGATCGGTCCCGCCCCCACCGTGCGGGCCCTGCACGACGCCCTGACAGCCCACGCCAAGGATCCGGGCGCGCTCGGCTCGCTCGGTCCCGACCCCTACGCCGACCTCACCACCGTCAGGAACGCCCGCTCCGAGCGACCAGGTCCGCCCACCCGTGAGGTGCGCGGTCTCGACGCGCGGCGCTTCGACCTTGCCGCCCACGCCCTGAGCCGCACCCCCGAGGCCAGCACCGCGTCCCCTCTGCCGGTGGAGATCGCCGTGGGCATCTCCACCCTCCTCGGCCTCGACGACCACCCCGGTGAGCTGGCCGGCCACGGACCCGTCCCCGCGGCCATCGCGCGCGCGTGGGCCGGACGCGGACGCCTGCGCCGCTTCCTCACCGACCCCGTCACCGGCACCGTCATCGGGGCCGACACCCATACGTGGGCGCCGGGCACCATCCCTCCCATCCACCGCCAGGGTGACGAAGGCGGAGAAGGCGAGCACGGCGGCGACGGGCCCAGCAGCGAACCCGACGTTGACCCCGATGGCGGGCCCGACGCTGGCTACGACGCCGACCCCGATGGTGGGCTCGACGCTGGCGGGGCACCTCGACCAGCCCTCGGATCCTCGGACCCGGCGCCATCGTCGGACCCGGCGCCACCTGGTCCGCTGCCCCAGGATCCCGCGCCAGCCCACGGCGACGACGACCGGGGAGGCTCGCCGTGCCCCAACGCCCACACCGGCTACCGCATCCCCGAGGGCGTGCGCCGCCTGGTCACCCTCGCCATGCCCCACTGCGTCGCCCCCGGATGCTCCGTGCCCGCGACCCGCTGCGATCTCGACCACCGCGTGCCCTGGCCAGCCGGACCCACCTGCACCTGCAACATCGCCCCCCTGTGCCGTACCCACCACCGGATGAAGCACGAACGCGGCTGGACCCTGACGACCGAGCAGCCCGCCCCCGCCCACGCATCCCCGGTGGTCCCGTCGACCCCCACAGTCATGACCTGGACCAGCCCCACCGGCGCCACCTACCCCGTCGACCCCGTCCGCCGCTGGCCCCAGATCACCACCGACCCGCGCGCCGCCACCCGAGCCGCCGCGCGCCGCGCCACCCGCCGCACCCGCACCCGCACCGGACCCCACCGCGACCAGCCGGCCGAGTCCCGCGTCATCCCTGCTCCCGGGTCGTGCTGGTCGCGCACCGACCCCGACGACCCACCCCCGTTCTGAACCTCCAGCCCGACCACCACCCTCAGCCCGACCGCCGGCCCCCAGGTCCGCACGCGGCGGCGCTCGGCGAGGATGGGGCGGTGACCGCAGCCCGCACCCGAACGGTCCGCCCCGCGTCCCCCCTCGACCTCTCCGGCACGCTCGGTCCGCTGCGCCGCGGGAGCGGGGACCCAGCGGTGCGACGCATCCCGGACGGCTCGTGGTGGCGCGCCACGCGCACCCCGGTCGGCACGGCCCTGCTGGTGCTCGCTCCGTCGTCGTCCACCGGAGAGCTGTTCGCAGCGGCCTGGGGCGACGGCGCCGAGTGGGTGCTCGACGGCGTGCCCGAGCTCATCGGCGAGCACGACGACCCGCACGAGTTCGTCCCCCGTCCCGAGCACCCTGCGCTCGTGGACGCCTGGCGCCGGCGCCGCGGTCTGCGCGTCCCGCGGACCCGCGCCGTCATGGAGGCCATGGCCGCCGCGGCCCTGGAGCAGGTGGTGACCGGCAAGGAGGCGTGGGCCGGGTGGCGCGACCTGCTGCGCCGCTTCGGCGAGCCCGCGCCGGGGGCCCCGGCTGCGTCCGGTGGACCGGCGGCTGGGATGCACGTGCCGCCCAGCCCCCGGGAGTGGACGGCCGTCCCCTCGTGGGAGTGGCTGCGCGCCGGCGTCGAGCTGAGGCGACGGGCGGTGCTCCAGCGCGCGGCCGTCGTGGCCCCCGGGCTCGAGCGGACGCTGGCGCTACCGCCGGCCGCCGTCGAGCCGGCGCTGCGCAGCCTGCCCGGTGTGGGCGTGTGGACGGCCGCGGAGGTGCGTCACCGGGCGCACGGTGACGCCGACGCGTTCAGCTTCGCCGACTACCACGTGTCCAAGAACGTCACGTGGGCGTTGACCGGCAAGGTGCTCGACGACGACGCGTGCGCCGAGCTCCTGGAGTGCTACCGCGGCCACCGCTACCGGGTCCAGCGCCTCGTCGAGGTCGCGGGCCTGAGCCGGCCTCGGCGGGGACCGCGGATGACGCTGCCCACCCACACGCCGGTGGCGACGGGCATGCGCACCTGACGCGGGGCCTCGCGCGGGGCCGTCGTCCGGGTCGTGCCCGCACCGGCCGGGATCAGGTCGCGCGAGCCACGAGGTGGACCCCACCCGGCCGGTGCACCGCCTCGAGCGTCAGCCCCTCGGCCCACGCGGCCACGTGCAGACGCTCCATCGCGATGCCGAGCTGGAGGGGGTCACCCTCCAGGATCAGGCGCGGACCGTCGGCGTCGGCGTCGGCGTCCGCGTCCGCGTCCGCACCGGCGTCGAGCTCTGCGTCAGCCCCGCTCCGGACGGTCACCTCCGCGTCCACCCCTCGCCCCGCCCGAGCCACGGTGACGGCGCGAGCCAGCCGCTCGGCGACGTCGCGCCGCGGGTCGATCGGTGGTGGCGACGGAGCGCCGGCACCTCCGGGCCGGACGCCGAGCGCCGCGGCGACGGCCTCCACGTGGCCGTGGGCGAACCAGTCACCCGGTCCAGTGCGGACGAGGCGCCCCGCTCCGGGCCCGTCCCCGACGACGACGTGCGCACCCATCCCGGAGACCACCGCCACCGGGGTTCCCGCGGCCTTGCCCTTGACGAGGTCGCCCAGGGCGGCGATCTCGTCGGCGATCCCGCGGACGGTGACGTCGAGCCGACGGCCGTGGGAGTCCAGCGTCCCGCGCCGGTCGTCCAGCACCGCGAGACCGGCGGCGCCCAGGGCGAAGTCGGTCACGCCCTCGCGCCAGGGACGCCCGCCGGTGTCCGTGACGAGCACCGCGGGACGCTGACCGGTGCGCTGCGCGAGCCCCTCGCGCAGCGCACGCGCGGAGGCGTCGGGGTCGGCGGGCAGCAGCAGGACGGTGCCCTCGGCGACGTCGGAGGCGTCCACCCCCGCGGCGGCCATCACCGGTCCGGAGCGGGCCTGCACGACCTGGGTGCGACGCCCGTCGGCCATCCGGCGCTCGGCCACCACGCGGACGCTCTGGCTCTCGATGGCCCGCTGGCGGGCTGCGTCGTCGGGTGCGGGCACCGAGCGTCCCTCCGCCTTGGCCACCACCTTGCTGGCGACGACGACGACGTCCTCGCCGCGCAGGGCGATGCTCGCGGCGTGGCAGGCGTCGGCGATCATCGCCGCCAGGTCGTCGCCGGCGCTCACCTCGCCGAGGCCGGGGAGCGCCACGGCGCTGATGGCTCTGGGCGCGGGCGTGCTCGTGGACGGAGGACGTCGTGACGCGGCGCTCACCGCAGGTACCCGCCGTCGCGCAGCCCGGCCTGCTGCTCGAAGCGGTTCCTCAGCGGGCCCCCGCCGAGCTCGCTGAGCAGGTAGAGCAGGGGGAAGAGCGCACCCCAGCGCCGCCACTGACGCACGTGCACCAGCTCGTGGCGCACCACCGGCGGCGCGATGCTGGCGAGCGGCTGGCGCGTGACGAAGAGCTCACCCCAGGTGGTGCCGCCGCGTGCGCAGGGGGCGAGCCGCCCGGCGCCCGCGCACACCAGCAGGCTCGGCCCGCACGACCCGGGCGGTGCGTCGAGCACGGCGGCCTGCGCGCCGGTGGCGCGAGCGAGCGAGCCTGCGAGCGTCCCCACCGCGCGGGTGAAGGTCGTGGGCCGCGCCGCGGTCACGCGACCCGCTCGCCGCGTGGTCGCCGGCCCGCGTCGAGGGCGGCCGTCAAGGCTGCACCGGCCACGGCGGCCGCGCCGTCACGGGCCATGAGCAGCGGGCGTACCAGCACCGGCGCGTGTCCCCCCGGCACCAGCGTGCCGTCGAGCTCGCCGTCAGCGGTGTCGTCGACGAGCCAGGCGTCGAGCAGGTCGGCGTAGAGAGCGCCCACGGCGCTCGCGGTGGTCTCCACGCCCACGGCGGTCAGGCACGCGTGGGCCATGCCGTGGACGGGCCGGCCACCGACGATGGGGGAGAGGCCGACCACGGGCGCCAGGGTCGTGACGAGCGCCTCCCGGACGCCCGGGACGGCGAGGACGGGACCGATCGAGACCACGGGGTTCGAGGGAGCCAGGAGCACGGCGTCGGCGCTGGTGATGGCCTCCAGCACGCCGGGCGCGGGGGTGGCGGTCTCGATGCCGCGCAGGTAGAAGGCGCGCGCTGCGACGTTCGCGCGCAGCCGCACCCACCACTCCTGGAAGTGGACGACCTCCCCGGTGACGAGCTCTACCCAGGTCTCGACGTCGTCGTCGCTCATGGGGAGCAGGCGCACGCCCGTGACGAACCGCCGACCGAGCAGCTCGATCACCTGGGACGAGGTCTTCCCGGCTGCACGCGCTGCCGTGCGCAGGACGTGGGTGGCGATGTCGCGGTCGCCCAGGGTGAACCAGGCGGGCTCGCCGGAGGCGGCCAGCTCGGAGGAGACGGTGTACGTCTCGTCCCGGCGGCCCCAGCCGCGGTCGGTGTCGGCGACCCCGGCCAGCGTGTACATCACGGAGTCCAGGTCCGGGGTGATGCGCAGGCCGTGCAGCGTGATGTCGTCCGCGGTGTTGACGACCGCGGTGATCTCCACCGGCGTGGGCCAGGTGGTGGCGACCTCGCGGAGCCCGGTGAGGAAGCGGGCGCCGCCGACCCCGCCAGCCAGCACCGTGACGCGGAGCGGGGCGTCCTCCGGTCGGGTCCCGGGGTCGTGCGTGAGCGTCATCGGGTCATCGTCGTGCAGGTGCCGCGAGAGCCTGCCGTGGGGTCTGCCACCGAGAGCCACCGAGAGCCACCGGGGGCCGCTGGAGAGCCCGCGCCGGGCTGTCGCAGGGCCCGGCGTGTCGCCTCAGGACACGCCGGGCGCCGCTGGACCGGACGGGTGGAGATGGCCCTGCTTCATCCGGGTCCGTCCTGCGTGTCGCGGGGATGGCAATCGCCAACTCTCCGGAATCACTTGACGACTCTGCGTAGTGCCTCTGTAATTCAGGGACTCCCGGCGCCGAGTGCGCACCGCAGCGGCCGGGTGCGCTCGAGCCGCTCACCCCGCGGCACGAGCGCCCTGGCCCACGGCGAGCCAGCACCACCACGGCGAGCCAGCACCACGAGGACACGAGAAGGGCACGACATGACCCCCACCACCTTGCTGAGCGCCCGCGCCGATGCCGGCGCGAACCGTCAGCCGACCTCTCGTCCGTCGTCGGCGCCGATGGAGGGCCTCAGCCTCGTCAGCCCGGCGTGGTCCGCTCTCGAGCCCGACGACGCGTCCGACAGGGCGGTCCAGGTGCCCGACGCCGAGGGCCTCACCGAACGGCCGGTCGTCCCGAGCCACGACACCGACGCAGGCACCGACGCAGGCACCGACACCGACGAAGACACCGACGTCGACGCGGACGCGACCGGGCCCGCCGGTGTCCCGGTGGGTCTGGGCCTTCCCGTGGTGCGCAGCTTCATGACTCCCGAGGAGCTCGAGGCCGCTGCGTGGCAGGACCGTGCCCTGTGCTCCCAGACCGACCCCGAGGCGTTCTTCCCCGAGAAGGGCGGCAGCACCCGAGAGGCGAAGCGCGTCTGCCTCGGGTGCGAGGTGCGGGTGGAGTGCTTGGAGTACGCCCTGGCCCACGACGAGCGCTTCGGCATCTGGGGCGGGCTCTCCGAGCGCGAGCGCCGCCGCGTCAAGCGCGCCGCCGTCTGAACACCGGGTCAGGCAGCGTCGCCGTCCGTAGTGTGATGGGCGTGGTGGCCACCGCGAGCGGGACGAGCGCACCGGGTGACGTGGCGGCGTCCCTGGCGGCCGCGGCGCCCGCGCTGCGCCGGGCCCGTCCCGCGCCGTCCCGCCCCCACGTCACCACCGTGCTCCTGGCGTGCGACGGCGCGGCGTGGCTCCCCCGGACCGTGGCTGCCCTGAGCGCTCAGCGCCGCCCCAGCGACGTCGTCGTCACCGTCGACGCCGCTTCCACCGACGACAGCGAGCGCCAGCTGCTCGCCCTGACGAGGCGGCTGCCCGACGCCGGGGTGCGCCACACCAGGGTCGGCGCCGCCGCGACCGTCCTGGACGCCGCCCGCGCTGCGCTCGCCCTCCTCGACGCCGAGCGGCTCGACGACGACGCCGAGACCCACCCCGGCGAGCGGGACCGCGTCGAGACCTCCGCGGGCGAGGGCAGAGGCGAGGGGAGAGACACCGCGCCGGCTCCCGCCGTGCCCTGGGTGTGGCTGCTGCACGACGACAGCGCTCCGGAGCCCGACGCCCTGCAGCGCCTGCTCGACGCCGTCGAGAGGGCACCCCACGTGGGCATCGCCGGACCCAAGCTGACGGACTGGGACGACCGCCGGCGCCTGCGCGAGGTGGGCGTCAGCGCCACGCGGCGCGGTCGGGTCATCCCCGGGGTGGAACCGGGCGAGGCGGACCAGGGCCAGCTCGACGACGTCACCGACGTCCTCGCCGTCTCCAGCGCCGGCATGCTCGTGCGCACCGACGTGCTCGTGGCGCTGGGTCACGACGCCTGGGCCCCGCGCGGCGCCGAGGCCCTCGACCTGTGCCGGCGCGCGCACCTGTCCGGCCACCGCGTCGTCGTGGTGCCCCGGGCGGTGGTCCACCACGCCGACGCGACCGCGACGGGGATCCGTCATGCCGGGGGCCCCGGTGGCGCTGAGGGCACGGCGCGCGCCTCGGTGCGCCGGCGCGCACGGGCGCTCCGCAGCGCGACCCGGCGGGCGGAGGTGCACCACCAGCTCGTCACCGCACCCCTGGTGATGCTGCCGGTGGTGCTGCTGCTCACGGCGCTCGGCGGCATCCTGCGCGCGCTGGGGCGGATGGCGACCAAGCAGCCGTCCCTCGCCCCCGCGGAGGTCTCCGCGGTGGCCGCCGCCCACGCCGGGCTCCTGCGCCCGGGAGGGGTGTGGCGGGCACGGACCAGCTGGCGCCGCGCCGCTCCACCCGCGCCTCCCGGCGGGCGACGCGAGGCGCGGCGGGACGGGCGACGGGCGCTGGCCAGCCTCCAGCCGAGCACCCCCGAGCTGCTCCGGTTCCACCGCGACCGGCTCGCGCGCGGGCGGTGGTCGGCCACCGAGCTGCCGCACCGGGGCACCGAGCAGACACGGCAGGCTGCCAGCGGCGCCACCCGCGGCCCCGGCCAGGACCCCCTGCCCTTCGCGCCGCCGTCGCGGGTGGGGCGCGTGGCCGCGCCGCTGGTGATCGCCGGCCTCGCGGGGCTCAGCCTCTGGGTGCTGCGCGGCCTGCTGGGCCCCGGACAGGTCACCGGACCCGCGCTCCCGGGGGCGCCACCCCTGGGAGCCGTCGTGCGCGCCCTCGCCTCGGACTGGTCGCCGGCCGGGCTCGGCGCGCCGCTGCCCCCCGACCCGCTGCTCTGGGTGGTCGGCGCGGCCTCCCTGCCGCTCGGGGGCGACACCGCCGGCGCCGTGGCCGCCCTGCTGCTGCTCGCGCTGCCGCTGGCCGGGTGGGGCGGGTGGGCCGCGGCCGGCGTGGCCACCCGCTCGCGTCCCCTGCGCCTGGTCGTCGCGCTGGTGTGGGCCTGCGCCCCCCCGCTTCTCCTCGGCCTGGAGACCGGACGCCTCGGCGCGGTGATCGCCCACGTCGCGCTTCCCTGGGCGGTGCTGGGGACCGCGCAGGCGCTCACGGCACCGAGCCGGCGCGCGTCCCTCACCGCGGCGGCCTCAGCGGGGCTGGCCGCCGCGGTCGCGGTGGCCGGCGCACCCGTCCTGGCGCCGCCGCTGCTGCTCGCCGTGGTGGCCGCCGCGGTGCTCACCCCCCGCTGGCGCGCCTCGATGGTCTGGGTCCTGGCCCCCGCCGTCGCCGTCGTGGCGCCCCTGGCCCTCGTCGCGGTCTCGGACCCGAGGGCCCTGGTCGCCGGTCCCGGCTTCGCCCTGGCCAGCGCGAGCCCGGCGTGGTGGGAGCTGGTGCTCGGCCAGCCGGTCGCCACCGGGCCCGGGCGGCTCGCGGGGCTGGTGCCCGGTGGCCTGCCCGAGCTCGGGCAGCGCGCCGGCGAGCTCGTGGGCGCGCTGCCGGGCGCCTGGGGCGACGCCGCGGCGAGGGCGGTGCCCATCGTCCTCACCGGTGCCGCACGCTGGGTCCAGCTGCTCCTGCCCGCGGCCGCCGTGATCACCACCGCCGCCGCGGCGTGGACCGTCCGGCGCACCGGCGTGGGCGGGCGCACCGGGTGGCTGCTGGTGGCTCTCGGGACGCTGACCGCGGCGGTGAGCGTGCACACCGCGGTCACACCGCCGGACGTCTCCGCGTGGCCCGGTGCCGGCACGTCGCTGGTGTGGGCCGGAGCGGTCGCCGGCGCCCTGGCTGTCGCGGAGCGGGTGCGCACCGCCGTCGTGCACCCCGCGCGGCCCGCGGGCGCCACCAGCCGTCGCGTCGCTCGCAGCCACTGGCGCACGCCGGCGGTCGCGGTGGCCGTCGTGGTGGCCCTCGCGCCGCTCGCGACCCTCGCCGGGTGGGCGCTCGCCTCCCCGTCGCAGCTCGAGCGGAGCGACGGCGCGCTGCCCGCCGTCGCGCTGGACGCCGGACGCGACCCCGACGCCGCGCGCACCCTCGAGCTGGACCTGCGAGGGCTGAGGGACGACCCGTCCGGGGCGTCCGCGTCCGCCACCCTGGCCCGGGGGAGGGTGACGCTGCTCGACACCAGCGCGGCGTCCGCCGCGGCCGGGCTGGACGGCCCGCTGCTCGGCGAGGTCACCGCGACGGCGTCGGAGGACGGTGCTGGTGCGGAGGACGGTGCTGGCTCCGAGGACGACGGCGGGCGCGCGCGCGCCCCGGGGACCGCGCTGCTGCGCTCGGTGAGCGCGTCGCTGGCCGCCGGGTCCGGTGACCCCGGTCCGGCGCTGCGCTCGCTCGGCATCGGCTTCGTCTTCGTGCGTGGCGACAGCCCCCTGGACGGCTCCGCGGCGCTGGTGCGCGCCGGCGCCACCGACGATGGCGTGCTCTACCGCGTGGCCACCACCGCGCCGGAGGGCACCGACCGCCCGGCCCGCGCCCGGCTGCTCGCCGCCGACGGCGCCGCCCTGCGCGTGCTCCCCTCGACGGGCGAGCGGGTCGTCGCCGACGTCGAGCCCGGGCCGGCGGGGCGCCGCGCGGTCCTCGCCGAGCGCTTCGACCCGGCGTGGCGCGCCACGCTCGACGGTGAGGCGCTGCCCGTCTCGCGCGCCGACGGGTGGGCGACGTCCGTGGACGTCCCGCCCGGCGGTGGTGAGCTCGTCATCAGCCACGCGGGCACCCTCCCGGTCCTCGTCGCCGGGGCCCAGGCGGTCGTCCTGCTGCTCACCGTGCTCCTGGCTCTCCCCCTCGGCGGCGCGCGCTCCGCCGGACCCCCGCGGCGGGCCGGCGCATGAGGTACCTCAGGCTCCCCGTGCGCGCCGCTGCCGGGGCGCTCGCCGCCACCGCCCTGCTCGCCGCCGGAGCCGTGCTCGCCGCGGCGGGACCGCCCGCGTCGGTGCGCGTCCTCACCGCCTCGGAGGAGGTCCCGGTGCCCGCCACCGAGGTGGCGCTCGGCTGCCCCGGGCCGCCGAGCGCCGCGTCGACGTCCTCCCAGCTCGAGGGTGACTCCGGCGCCGTGGCCCCGGCGACGGCGGTCCGGGCGCTCACCGTCCTCCCCGAGCGGACCGCGCCGGCGCTCGGCCTGCCCCGGCCGCCGGCACCGGTCGAGGCGCCGTCCGTGGGTGACCCGGAGGACCCGTCCGAGCCGGCGCTGCGGCTGTTCGACCCCGAGGCCGGGGGCGAGCCGGTGGTCGGCTCCCCGCTCCCCGAGGTCGGGGGGGCGATCGCCTCGGCCGCGGGAGGAGGTCCGAGGACGGCCAGCGCCAGCCCCGTGCTCGGCGTGGAGCCCCTGCTGGCCGGGGCGTCCACGGCGTCGGCCACCTCCGGGGACCTGCGCGGGCTCTCGGCGCCGCCCTGCGTCGCCGTCGCTGACGAGGCGTGGCTGGTCGGCGGCGCCACGGAGGTCGGGGACTCGACCCGCCTCGTGGTGCTGAACCCCGGCGACGCCCCGGCGACGGTGCGCGCCGACGCCGTCGTCGACCCGGGGGCCGCGGTCGACGGGGGGACGCTGGTGCCCCTGCCGCAGATGTCCCTCGCCGCCGGCCAGCAGCGCTCCGTGCTGCTCGAGGGCGTCGCGCCGGGCGCGGCCTCGCTGGCCGTCAGGGTGCGCAGCGACGGCGCGGACGTGGCCGCGTGGCTGGTCACGACGTCGCTGCGCGGGCTCGTGCCTCGCGGCACCGACGTGGTCACCGCCGGCGCCGGCCCCTCCCGCGAGCAGGTCGTGCCCGGCGTCGTCGCCGCGGACGGGGAGGGGACCCCGGTGCTGCGCCTGGCCACGACCGGTCCCTCGCCGGTCGTCGCACGGTGGCAGGTCGTGGGACCCGACGGTCCGCTCACCACGGACGGGCTGCGCCTGGCCGCCACCGTCCCGGCGGCCGGCGCGGTCGACGTCCCCCTCGACGGGCTGCCCCCCGGCACGTGGACGGTGAGGGTCGTCGCCGACGCCCCCGTCGTGGCCGGTGCGCAGCGGTCCACCGCCGGGGACGACGGCGTCGCGGCCGACCTGTCGTGGACCGGCTCGGCCCGTCCGCTGTCCGGCCAGGTCGTGCTCGCCGTGCCGCCGCAGCCCGAGACGGGTGGCGACGGCACGGCGGAGAGCGGGACGGCTGGCGGCGCAGACGGCGCGGCAAGGGTGATGGTGACGCGCCTGGTGCTGCACGCCGGACCCGAGGGACCGGGGGCGGGGGCCAGCCCCGTCGGACCCGCCAGCGCCGCCGTGGCCGTCGTGGGGGCCGACGGCGCGCTGGGGCCGGTGAGCGAGGTGACGCTGCCCCCGAGCAGCACGCGCGTGCTGGAGGTCGACGGGCTCCCGCGCGCCGGTGACGGCGGGGGCAGCCCGGTCGCGGTGCTCGTGGCCGTCGACGGTCGATCTCCCGTCGTCGCCGCGCTGGAGACCTCGCTGCCCAGCGACGACGAGGGGGCGCGGGGCGGCTCCCTCGTCTCCGCGCACGCGGTCGCTCCGGCGCCGGTCTCCAGCGCAGCCGTCCGCGTGGAGCTGCGCGGCTCACCGTGACCTGGGCGCGGCGGGGGCCTCAGGTCGGGTCGATCTCCTCGGGGCTGCGTCCCAGGGCGCTCGCGACCTGCTCGACGACCACCTCGTGGACGAGGTCTGCGAGATCGGCCTCGTCCACCGCACGGGCGGTGATGGGTCGCCGGTACAGCACCACGCGCGGGCCCGAGCGACGATCACCGGCGGTGCAGCGACCCAGCGGCACCTCGCGCCGCACCTGGGGGACGGGCTGGTCCGGCGGCACGTCCTCGACGGCGAACTCGATGCCGGACAGCTCGCTCCTCCACCGGCGCTCGAGGTCCTCCACGGCGTCGAGCACGAGGTCGTCGAAGGCCTCCCCCCGGGTGCGCGCGGCGGGCAGCGCGGCCGGCAGGAGCGGCCCGCGCAGCCCTCGTCCGTGCCGGTCACGGCGGTGACGACGACGGCTGGCCCCCCCGGCGCCCGCCGGGTCGACCGAGACGCTCGGGGCGCTCGCCGGCTGCGGCGCGCCCGGCCCCAGGACACCGCGCCGGGCGCTGCCCTGCGCGGGGCGGCCCGGCCCGGCCCGGCCTGCCCAGCCGCTGCCCTGACCGCCCGTGCCCTGCCCGCCCTGGGCGCGGTCCGACGTCGTCACGGGACCAGGCTAAGGCCGGTCGCCGGGGCCCGGCGCGGCGGCGCGGGGCAGGTCAGCGCGCCGCCCTCACCGGGGCCCGCACGTGGGGTAACGTCCCGCAGATGGGGGTGCGGAGGTGCAGCAGGACAGGGTGCAAGGCCCCGGCGATCGCCACGCTCACCTACGTCTACGCCGACTCCACCGCAGTGCTCGGACCGCTAGCCCGCCAGGCCGAGCCGCACTGCTACGACATGTGCTCCGGGCACGCCGACCGGCTCACCGCCCCGAAGGGCTGGGAGCTCGTCCGCCTGCAGCCCGAGGCCTACGAGCACCGGCACAGCCACGACGACCTCCTGGCCCTCGCCGACGCCGTCCGCGAGGCGGCGCGGCCCGAGCCGGAACCCATCACCGCCGAGGCCGCGGCGCAGCGCCGCTCGCACCTGCGCGTCGTGCGCCGGTCCGGCGGCCAGCACGGCTGACCGCTCGACGCTGACCCGCTCGACGCTGACCCGCTCCGACCCTCGCCCGACCGGGAGCGCGCCCGTCAGGGCTTCGACGCGCGGGCGATGACCTCGGCGATGCTCAGCGGTTCGCCGCTGCCGTCCCAGCGTCGCTCCCCGCAGGTGCGGCACGACGTGAAGCGTGCCGGCGTCCCGTCGGTCAGCGTCATCGTGAGGTGCGTGACGGAGGTGCTCTCGCAGACCGTGCACGTCGACCCAGCTCCGCGGCCCCCCACACCACCCTGGGTCAACGAGCCGAGGGGGACGCTGGGCACGTGTCCTCGGCGGGACCCGGTGCGCCGGCGGGAGGTCCTGTCCCGGCGGTCGTCCTGGCCGCCGTCGTCGCGCACCCTCTCGCGGGCGGTCGTCGTGCTCGTCGTGAGGGTGCTCGATCGTGCCGCGGTCATGAGGTGTCCTTCGTCCGGGTGCAGTACGCCACGGAGGTCATCGGCGCGCACGGCCCCCGGCTTGAGCACGGGTTCTCGGCCGGGTGACGCGCCGGCCAGGTGACGCGCCGGTCCGGCCGGCGGGCGGCGGGCGCTGGCTAGGGTCGCGCCCATGCCCGCGACGCCGCCCCGTGACGCCCTCGACCTGAGCACCATCATCAAGGCCTACGACGTCCGCGGGCTCGTCGGCACCCAGCTGGACGCCGCCACCGTGCGGGCGATCGGTGCTGCTGCGGCCCAGGTCCTCGGCGTCGCCGGCGGGGGGTCCCTCGTCGTCGGGCACGACATGCGCCCCTCCTCACCCGAGCTCGTGGCGGCCTTCGCCGAGGGCGTCACCGGGGCGGGCGCCGACGTGAGCGTCATCGGGCTGTGCTCCACCGACGGGCTCTACTACGCCTCCGGGGCCCTCGACGTGCCCGGGGCGATGTTCACCGCCAGCCACAACCCCGCGGCCTACAACGGCATCAAGCTGTGCCGGGCCGGGGCCAAGCCGGTGGGCCAGGACAGCGGTCTCGCGCAGGTGCGCGAGCTGGCCCAGGCGTTCCTCGACGGTGACGCGCCCCTGCCCGCGGCGGCCCGCCCCGGCTCGGTCACCCGGCGCGACGTCCTCGGCGACTACGCGGCGCACCTGCGCTCGCTGGTGGACCTGCGCGGGATCCGGCCGCTGACGGTGGTCGTCGACGCGGGCAACGGCATGGCCGGGCTCACCACGCCGGCCGTGCTCGAGGAGGCCGCCGGCCTGCCCGCCCTCCCGCTGGAGGTCGTGCCGCTGTTCTTCGAGCTCGACGGCACGTTCCCCAACCACGAGGCCAACCCCCTCGACCCGGCGAACCTCGTGGACCTGCAGCGCGCGGTCCTCGAGCACGGCGCCGACGTGGGTCTCGCCTTCGACGGGGACGCCGACCGGTGCTTCGTCGTCGACGAGCGGGGAGACGCGGTCAGCCCCTCGGCGATCACCGCGCTCGTGGCGCTGCGCGAGATCGCCCGCGCCCGAGCCGCCGCACCTGCCGGCGAGCCCGTCGTCCTGCACAACCTCATCACCTCCCGAGCCGTCCCCGAGCTCGTCGAGGACGCCGGGGCCAGCGCCGTGCGCACCCGCGTGGGCCACAGCTACATCAAGGCCGAGATGGCCCGCACCGGGGCCGTGTTCGGTGGCGAGCACTCCGCCCACTACTACTTCGCCGACTTCTGGGGCGCCGACACCGGGATGCTCGCGGCCCTGCACGTCCTGGCGGCGCTGGGTGAGGCCGCCGTACCTCTCTCGCAGCTCACCGCCGCCTACGACCCCTACGCGGCCAGCGGCGAGATCAACTCCACCGTGGTCGACGCCGCCGCGGTGACCGCGCGGGTCCGCGAGCAGCACGAGAGCTCCGGCGCGGGCGTCGACACCCTCGACGGGCTGAGCGTGAGCTCCCCCCCGCAGGAGTCACCGTGGTGGTGGTTCAACCTGCGTCCGTCCAACACCGAGCCGCTGCTGCGCCTCAACGTCGAGGGCCAGGACGCCGCGACCATGCAGCGGGTGCGCGACGAGGTGCTCGCCGCCGTGCGGGCCTGACGCCCACCGCACCGCCCCACGGCTCTCTCCCCGCCGAGGACCGCGCGGGTGGGTAGCGTCGGCGCCGTGAGCCTCGACCCGATGGACCTCCCGCCCGAGCCCTCGAACCCCAGCGACCTCGACGAGGCGCTGCTCGACGACGAGGACGGGCTCGCCGCCGCCGACCCCTCAGGCGTGCTGCGAGCCCTCGCCGGGGCCGGCGCCCAGGTCCGGCGCGCCGTGGAGGTCTCCGAGGAGTCGGGGATCGCCCGCCTCGACGCGAGCGACCGTCCTCGCTCGGTGGTCGTGGCGGCGCGGGGCGGCTCGGCCGTCATCGGTGACGCCATCGCGGCGCTGGCCGGTGCCTCCTCGCCGGTGCCCGTCGTCGTGCGCACCGGTGACGCCCTGCCGGGATGGGTCGGCCCCCTCGACCTCGTCGTCGGCGCCTCGCTGTCCGGCAGGTCGGCCCCGGGCGTGCGCCTGCTCGCCGAGGCGGGCCGGCGCGGCGCGCGCGTGCTGACGATCGGTCGCGCCGACTCGTCGATGGCCCGGGTCTCCGAGCAGGTCCGCGGCCTCCACGTCGCCACGCCGCCGCTGTCCACGGGCGCCGTCTCCGCCCCCACCACCCGCACCGCCCTGTGGTCCCTGCTCACCCCGGTGCTGCTCGCCGGCGACCGCCTCGGCCTGTTCACCGCCGCGCCGGACGACCTCATGGCGGTGGCCGACGCCCTCGACGACGAGGCGGCCACCGCCCGTCCGTCGTCGGCGGTCTTCGTCAACCCTGCGAAGACCCTCGCCGTCGAGCTCGCGGGAACCGTGCCCGTGGTCCTCGGCGACGGCCCGCTGGCCGCGGTGGCCGCGCGCCGGGCGGCGTCCGTGCTGGCGCGCACGGCCCGCGTGCCGGCGCTCGCAGGCACCCTGCCCGACGACGCCGGCGACGTGGTGGCCACCTTCGGCGGGCCCCTGGCCGGCGGCGCCACCGACGAGGGGGACGCGGGGCTGGACGACCTCTTCCACGACCCCTACGTCGACGGGCCGACCGGTCCGCGCCTGCGCCTGCTGCTCCTCACCGAGACGACCCCGGCCACCCGAGGGCCGGCGACCAGCGCCGTGCTGGACATCGCCGAGCGCTCCGGCCTGCGGGTCTCCGAGGTCGCGCTCGGGGAGTCGGGGGGGACCACCGGGCTGGAGCGCCTCGCGCGCCTGGTCGCGCGCACCGACTTCGCCGGGACCTACCTCGCGCTCGGCTCGGGGTTCGACCCCGCGATCAGCCCGCACGTCGCCGACCTGCGCGACGCGCTGAGCTGACCGGCGCGCTGAGCTGACCGTTGCGCTGAGCTGATCGTTGCGCTGGCCCGGGTGGTCAGGCGGGGCGGCCTGGTTCACGGGGCCGGGCGCACCGTGACGTCACCGGTCCCGGCGGTGACGGAGACGCGGTGGGGGGACCCGGGCTCGTCCCGCACGTCGACCCGGCCCTCACCGCCCCCGGCCTCCACCGAGACGTCGTAGGTCCCGGTGCCCGGGAGGTCCACGAGGACGTCGCCGACGCCGGCCTCGACGACCACCTCGTCGGGGACGGTGCTCGAGCGCAGACGCACGTCGCCGAGCCCGGTGCTCAGCCGACCGGAGCTCACCCGGCCGGCGACCCCGACGTCTCCCATGCCCGAGCGCACGTCCACGGCTCCGCCGGCGCGCCGGACGTCCACGTCGCCCGCACCGCTGGTGACCGCCACGCCGCCCGCCACGCCGTCCACCAGGACGTCACCGACCTCCACGTCCACCAGGACGCGCGAGCCGTCGGCGAGGCGGAGCACGAGGTCGCTGCTGCTCGACGACCGGAGACCGATCGTCGAGCACCCCGTCGCCAGCTCCAGCCGTCCGTCGACGACCTCGGCCTCGCGCACCGGCCTCGTCACCGACCAGCGCTCCTGCCACGCGACCTCCGCGGTGCCGGCCGCCAGGGTCGGGTCCGCGACCACGCTCACGTCCCCGGCGCACCGGGCGTCCACCCCGACCGCCTCGACGCCCGTGAAGCGCGCGCGCTCCACGCTCTCCTGACGGACGAGCAGGCCGACCACGCTCAGCGCCGTGCCGGCGGTGAGGGCGAGGGCCGCCAGGAGGCCGAGGAGGAGCAGGACCGTCCCGCCGGCCCCGGGCCGACCGGCCCCGGGCCGACCGGCCCCGGGCCGACCGGGCGCTCCGCGGGGCGGTTCGTCGTGAGGCGTGCTGCCCGCGGTGTCGTGGGGGCTCGGCGCACCCTCGGCCGGGCGCTGCACGGTGGCGCTCACGGCGTCCTCCGGGCAGGGTGCTGGGGGTACGGGAAGCCCGGGGGGTACGCGGCGGAGGGCTGCTGGTCGCCGGCGCCGTGCTCGAGGTGGGCGAGGACCGCGAGCACCCGGCGGTGGTCGCTGGTGGTGGGTGCCAGGCCGAGCTTGGCGAAGATGCTCGAGACGTGCTTCTCCACGGCCCCGTCGGTCACGAACAGCTCCGCCGCGATGGCGGCGTTCGTGCGGCCCTCCGCCATGAGCCCGAGCACGTCGCGCTCGCGCGGGGTCAACGTCGCGACGGGGGAGTCCGCGCGGCTGCGGGCGACGAGCTGGCCGACGACCTCCGGGTCCAGCGCGGTCTGCCCGGCTGCCACGCGCCGCACGGCGTCGACGAACTCGCGCACGTCGGCCACGCGGTCCTTGAGCAGGTAGCCGACACCCCCGCCGCGGGCGCGCGAGCTCCCCAGCAGGTCGGTGGCGTAGCGCTCCTCGACGTACTGGGACAGCACGAGGACGCCCAGGTCCGGGTGGCCGGCCCGGAGCACGAGAGCCGCACGGATGCCCTCGTCGGTGTGCGTCGGCGGCATCCGCACGTCGATGATGGCCACGTCGGGGCTGCGGTCGGGAGCGCCGTCCTGCGGCGCTGCGACGTCGTCGACCACGCGCAGGAGGTCCTCGGCGGTGCCCACGGCCGCGACCACCTCGAGCCCGGAGTCGGTGAGCAGCCGCACCAGTCCCTCGCGCAGCAGCACCGAGTCCTCGGCGATGACGATGCGCAGCGGGGGCGCCGCGGCGGCGCTCGCGTCGCTCGCGCCGTTCACGACGCGCACGGGAGGTCGACGCTGAGCCGGGTCGGTCCACCGGGCGGGCTCGAGAGCTCGAGCGCGCCGTCGACACCGGCGACGCGCTGACCGAGACCCGCCAGCCCTCCACCCGCGGCAGCCCTGGCGCCGCCGCGTCCGTCGTCCTCGACGAGCAGGAGCAGGCGGTCCCCGAGCCGGTCGACCGCCACGCGGCACCGGGTCGCCCCGGAGTGGCGGGCGACGTTGGTCAGCGCCTCGGCGACGACGAAGTACGCCGTGGCCTCCACCGTCGGTGAGCAGCGTCCCCGGGCGGCCGGCGCCACGTCCACGCTCACCGGGACCGGGCACCGGGCCGCCAGCGCCGAGAGCGCGGCGTCGAGCCCGCGATCGGTGAGCACCGCGGGATGGATGCCGCGGGCGAGGTCTCGCAGCTCGGCGACCGCTGCCTTGGCCTCGCCGTGGGCGGTCGCCACCAGCTCACGGGCGCGCGGGGAGGCGCCGGCGTCGTCCTGCAGCGCGCTGGAGGCCATCCCGAGGGTCACCGCGAGCGCCACGAGCCGCTGCTGGGCGCCGTCGTGGAGGTCCCGCTCGATGCGGCGGCGCTCCGCGTCCGCGGCGTCCACCGCGGCCTGGCGGGTGAGGGTGAGCGTCTGGACGCGGCGGTCGAGCGTGGCCACGGCGCTCGCACCGAGCAGGACGCGGGCGAGCGAGGTGTCGGCGCGGGCGCAGCCGGACGCCGCGAGCAGGGCCGCCGGCACGAGGAGCAGCCCGGCGAGCACGGCAGCCGTGGCGCCGGCGGTGCCGGACAGGGCGCTGGTCACCGCGGGGACGTCGGACCCGGTGACCAGCCGTGCCCACAGGGGCGTGGTCACGAGCACCAGCGCCGCGGACCACAGGCCCACGACCACCACGGTCCACACCAGGCCCAGCAGCGGCACCACCAGCACCCAGGCGAGGGCCCGCCACGTCGCGCCGTCGACGACGACGCGACCGGCGCGCTGCCACGCGGTGCCCTGGCCGACCGGGGCGGGCGCGGGGACGTCCTCGCCGAGCACCGCCGCGAAGCGGGCCCGCTCGAGCACGGCCGCGCCGCGGGCGCCGACCAGCACCCCGAAGAGGACCACCGCGCCGATGAGGAAGGCCGAGAGGCCCGAGACGCCGGCGACGACGAGCACCCAGGCCACCGTGGCGAGGAGCCCGCCCCACAGCAGGTCGAGGACGACGTGGGCGGTGCCGGCCAGGCCCCGGACGGTGAGGGCGCCGGCGAGGCGGAGCGCACCGCCCCGTCTGCCCGCCGTCGTGCCCGCCCGGCCGTCACCCGGCCCCGCCGACGGTGGGCCCGCGATCGTCGGCGGCCTGGCGGTGAGGGTCATGCCGCCACCCTGGCAGCCCGCGGGGGCGGCGCGCCATGACGCCACCGGGCGCTCGCCCACGGGGGTCACCCCCCGTGTCCTCGGCGCGCGGCACACTGTGCGCCGCGGCGCCGACCGGTGATCCCGCCCGACGAAGGAGACTCCCGTGGCCCACGGCAGCACCACCGCGATCTACGCCGCGCTCGGCGCGAACCTCGGCATCGCGGTGACCAAGTTCGGGGCGTTCGCCCTCACGGGCGCGTCCTCCATGCTTGCGGAGGGCGTCCACTCGGTCGCCGACTCCGCCAACCAGGCGCTGCTGCTCCTCGGTGGCAAGCGGGCGCGCCGCGCCGCCACGCCCGAGCACCCGTTCGGCTTCGGGCGCGAGCGCTACGTCTACGGCTTCGTCGTCTCGGTGGTGCTCTTCGCCGTCGGAGGGCTGTTCGCGCTCTACGAGGCCTACCACAAGTGGCAGGAGCCGGAGGGCATCACGTCGTGGCAGTGGGTCCCGGTCACGGTCCTGCTGGTGGCCATCGTCCTGGAGGGCCTGTCCTTCCGCACCGCGCTGAAGGAGACGAACGCCGTGCGCGGCGAGCAGTCCCTCGTGGCCTTCGTGCGCCACGCCAAGGCCCCGGAGCTGCCGATCGTGCTGCTCGAGGACTTCGGCGCGCTCGTCGGCCTGGTGCTCGCGCTCGCCGGCGTCGGGCTCACCCTGCTCACCGGTGACGGGCGTTTCGACGCCGCCGGCACCGCCTGCATCGGCGTGCTCCTCGTGATCATCGCCGTGGTGCTGGCGATCGAGATGAAGTCCCTGCTCATCGGCGAGAGCGCGGTCGCCGCGCAGCGCCGCGCCATCGAGGAGGCCCTGCCCGGAGACGGCGTGGACGGGGTGATCCATCTGCGCACCCTGCACCTCGGGCCCGAGGAGCTGCTCGTCGCCGCGAAGATCGCCGTGCCCTCCGCGGAGAGCGCCGACGAGGTGGCCGACGCGATCGACGCCGCGGAGGCCCGGGTGCGCGCGGCGGTGCCCATGGCTCGTGTCATCTACCTCGAGCCCGACGTCCGCCGCTCGGCCCCCCGTCAGGGGTGAGCGCGGGGCCGACCCGCGTGCCGTCAGGGCCCCAGCCCCCTCCACCGCCTGGTAACCACCCACCCACCCATCACACCGGCGCTCACCCACCGCACCGGCGCTCACCCACCGCACTTCGTCGGCGAAGTGCGGTGTCAGGGGTGTCGGGAACAGCACTTCGTCGAGCGAGTGCTGCTCAGGGGGTGGTCAAGACCGGCCGGTCTTGACCAGCGGGGCTACGCTGGGTGGTCCGGCGTCGGCGATGACCACGGGTCCAGACGGACCGCGCCGGGCTGCGCTCCACGACGATGACGCCGGCCCCTCGGCCGTCGCCCTCTCCTCGGGCACCCTCCTTTCCCGGGATCGAGGGGCTCACGGGTCCCGGCTCGTCGCGGAGCGCGCCCCTCGACGTCATCCACCGGAAGGTTCTCCCCGTGACCACCAGCCCCACCGCCAACCCCGTCGCCACCTCGACCCCGAGCGTCACCCGTGTCGGCGACCTCGACTTCGCCGTCGCCGACCTCACGCTCGCCGAGGCGGGGCGCCACCAGCTGCGCCTCGCGGAGCACGAGATGCCCGGGCTCATGGCGCTGCGCGCCGAGTACGGCGACTCGCGTCCCCTCGAGGGCGCCCGCATCACCGGGTCGCTGCACATGACGGTCCAGACCGCCGTGCTCATCGAGACCCTCGTCGCGCTCGGCGCGCAGGTCCGCTGGGCGAGCTGCAACATCTTCTCCACCCAGGACGAGGCCGCTGCGGCCGTCGTCGTCGGGCCGCCGGGCAGCGGCGGCAGCGTCGACGCGCCGGCGGGGGTCCCCGTCTTCGCGTGGAAGGGCGAGACCCTCACCGAGTACTGGTGGTGCACCGAGCAGGCGCTTGACTGGGGGAGCGAGGGCCGGGCGCAGGGCCCGAACATGATCCTCGACGACGGCGGTGACGCCACGATGCTCGTCCACGACGGGGCGCGCTTCGAGACCGCCGGCGCGGTGCCCGCCGACACCGCCGAGGACTCCGAGGAGTACCGCGTGGTCCTCGCGACGCTGCGCCGCACCCTCGCGGAGGACGACCAGCGCTGGACCCGCATCGCCGCCGGCATCCAGGGCGTCTCGGAGGAGACGACCACGGGGGTCATGCGCCTGTACCAGCTCTTCGAGCGCGACGAGCTGCTCTTCCCGGCCATCAACGTCAACGACTCGGTGACGAAGTCGAAGTTCGACAACAAGTACGGGGTGCGCCACTCCCTGGTGGACGGCCTCAACCGCGCCACCGACGTGCTCATCGGCGGCAAGGTCGCGGTGGTGTGCGGCTACGGCGACGTCGGCAAGGGCAGCGCCGAGTCCCTCCGGGGCCAGGGCGCCCGGGTGATCGTCACCGAGATCGACCCGATCTGCGCGCTCCAGGCGGCGATGGACGGGTACCAGGTGGCGCGCCTGGAGGACGTGCTCGCGCAGGCCGACATGGTCATCACCGCGACCGGCAACCGCGACGTCGTCACCGTCGAGCACCTCACCGCGATGAAGGACACGGCCGTCGTCGGCAACGTCGGCCACTTCGACAACGAGATCGACATCGCCGGCCTGGCTGCGGTGCCCGGCGTCGTCCGCACCGAGATCAAGCCGCAGGTGCACGAGTGGCGCTTCACCGACGGCCGCTCGATCATCCTGCTCTCCGAGGGGCGTCTGCTGAACCTCGGCAACGCCACGGGCCACCCCAGCTTCGTGATGTCGGCGTCCTTCGCCAACCAGGTCATCGCCCAGGTGGAGCTGTTCACCCGGGCGGAGTCCTACCCCCTCGGGGTGCACCGCCTGCCCAAGCACCTCGACGAGAAGGTCGCCCGCGACCACCTCGACGCCCTGGGCGTGCGCCTCACCGAGCTGACCAAGACGCAGGCGCAGTACCTGGGCCTGGAGCAGGGCGGGCCCTACAAGTCCGAGCACTACCGCTACTGAGGTCGTCGGCGCATCGGCGCACCGGCGCACCGGCGCACCGGCATACCGGTCCCGAATCCGGCCACGGAGGGCTCCCGCCCCCGCGCGGGAGCCCTCCTGCGCGGGGGCGGGTGAGAGGATCGGCCGGTGAGAGGACGCGTGCTCGTGGTCGACGACGACCTCGCCCTGGCAGAGATGATCAACATCACGCTCAGCGGCGAGGGCCTCGAGGTGACCACCTGCCCCGATGGACCCACCGGCCTCGACGCCCTGCGCCGCACCCGTCCCGACGTGGTGCTGCTCGACCTCATGCTCCCGGGGATGGACGGGTTCGAGGTCTGCCGCCGCATCCGGGCGGAGTCGATGGTGCCGATCATCATGCTCACGGCGCGATCGGACACCGGGGACGTGGTGCGCGGCCTCGAGGTGGGCGCCGACGACTACGTGCCCAAGCCCTTCAAGCCCAAGGAGCTCGTGGCGCGGGTGCGCGCCCGGCTGCGGCGTGACACGACCGGCCCCGCGCAGGCGGGCGCCGAGGCGCTGCCCGAGCACCTGTCGGTGGCCGGCATCACCATCGACGTGCCCGGCCACGCGGTGCGGCGCGACCAGAGCGCGATCCAGCTCACCCCCCTGGAGTTCGACCTCCTCGTCGCCCTGGCGCGGCGTCCCGGCCAGGTCTTCACCCGTGAGCAGCTCCTCGAGCAGGTCTGGGGGTACCGCCACGCCGGGGACACCCGGCTCGTCAACGTCCACGTCCAGCGTCTGCGCGCCAAGGTCGAGCACGACCCCGAGAACCCCGAGGTGGTCCTGACGGTGCGGGGGGTCGGCTACAAAGCGGGCGGCCGGTGAGCAGCCAGCGCGAGCAGGGCGAGCGACCCGCCACGCAGCCCTCCACCCCGCCCCGGGCCTCCATCCCGCCGGGGGGCTCGCGCCCGCAGAGGGCTCAGGGGCCGACCGAGCGCCCCCGTCGCACCGCCGCGAGCGACCTCGCCGCCCTGCGTCGAGGGGTGGGTGCCCGAGCGGTGGCGCTGCGCGGACGCGTCGCCTCGGGACGAGGCCCGCGCCCGAGCTCGGGCGCTGGTACGCCGGAGACCCGGTGGCGACGGTGGCTGAGCACTGCGGTGGGCGTCGCCCGCACGCCCGTCGCCGCCAGCGCGTCGCTGCTGCGCCGCTCCCTGCAGGTGCGGGTCGTGGTGACCACGGTGGCCCTGGGCCTCCTCGCCGTGACGGGCATCGGCCTGGTCCTGGGTGAGGAGATCAGCCAGCGCCTCGTCGACGGCCGTCGCGCCCAGGCCACCACCCAGGCGGCCCGGGGCGCAGCCACGGCCGAGCAGGAGTTCGCCGGCGCCGACATCGAGTCCGCCACCGACGTCCGCTCGATCGCGGTGAACCTCGTGGACACCCTCGAGGACACCGGGTCCGACGGCGACGTCACCGTCCTGCTCCTGCGCCCCCCGGGGAAGTCCACCTTCGACGACCTGGCCGGCGGCAGCGGCGCCACGGCAGCCCAGGTCCCCGCGGACCTGCGCGAGGCGGTGCGCTCGACCACCGAGCAGCGCTCGCGCTCCATCGGGCTGCCGCGCGGGGCCGAGGTGGCGCCAGCGCTGGCCGTCGGCCAGATGGTCCAGGTGCCGATCGTGGGCGCCTACGAGCTCTACTTCGTCTTCGACCTCTCGCCCCAGCAGGAGACGCTCGACGCCGTCCAGCGCGTCCTGCTGGTCGGCGCCGCGGCGCTGGTCATCCTCGTCGGCGCGGTGGCCGCGGTCGTGGCCCGCCAGGTGGTGCGCCCGGTGCGCGCCGCCGCCTCCGTGGCCGAGCGGCTCGCCGCCGGTGACCTCGAGCAGCGCATGGACGTGCGGGGACGCGACGACCTGGCCCGCCTGGCGCGCTCCTTCAACGCGATGGCGGAGAGCATCCGCGGCCAGATCACCCGGCTGGAGGAGCTCGGGGCGCTGCAGCAGCACTTCGTCTCCGACGTCAGCCACGAGCTGCGGACCCCGCTGACGACCATCCGCATGGCCGGTGAGCTGCTCTACGAGTCGCGCGAGGACTTCCCGCCGGCGCTCGCCCGCTCCGCGGAGCTGCTGAACAGCCAGGTCGACCACTTCGAGAACCTCCTCGCGGACCTGCTCGAGATCAGCCGCCACGACGCCGGCGCGGCCGACCTCGACGTCGACGCCCTCGACCTCCGCGCGATCGTCACCGGCGTGGTCGAGCAGGCGGCACCGCTGGCGCGTGCTCGCGACACCGCCGTCGAGCTGCAGGTCCCGCCGGCGCCGTGCGTGGCCGAGGTGGACCGTCGCCGGGTGGAACGGGTGGTGCGCAACCTCGTGGGCAATGCCATCGCCCACGGCCGCGGGCGACCGGTGACGGTGACGGTGGCGGGCGACGACGACGCCGTGGC
>JARIBR010000025.1 GCA_029258695.1 Quadrisphaera sp. | reverse complement strand
AGCTCCTCGCCCCACACCCTCACCCGCGTGCCGGTGCTGCGCTGAGCGGCGACGAGGGCCTGGGTCGCCCGGGACACCGGGAGCCAGTCGTCACCGGGCCCGACCCCGACGCTCGCGACGCCGGCGTGGGCGCCGAGGGCGAGCCGCTCGACGCCGGGAAGGTGGCGTCCCGCACCGGTGACCGCGTCGCACGCGCGCCGCGCGAGCGCCTCGACCCGGTGGGGCTGCGCGGGCGCGAGCACGGCGAAGTCGTCGGCGCCGAGCCGGAAGACCTCCGCCCGGCCAGGGTCGACGCGGCCCAGCGCCCGAGCGACGGCGCCCAGCATCGCGTCGCCGACGGACGGGCCGTACCGGTCGTTGACGTCCTTGAAGCCGTCGAGGTCGAGGACGACGACCGCGTACGGCTCCTCGGGGCCGCCGCGCGCCGTGGCGAGCGCCCGGTTCAGGGCGCGACGGTTGCCCGCACCGGTGAGGGCGTCGTGCTCCGCGAGGTGACGCAGCGCCTGCAGGTCACGCATCCGCTGGCGCTGGAGCACCACCTCGCGGACCAGCACGGTGATCACGAGCATCCCGATGAGGCCGCGGTTCACCTCGTCGGAGACCCGGCCGAAGGAGGCGAGGACCACCGCGGCGGCGGCGACGGACAGGATCAGCACCGTGCTCAGGGCCGACCGCGCCTCCGCGCCGCGGTGCGAGGCCGAGGGCATCGACGTCGGGCGGGCGCTCATGAGGAGCACGCCGGTGAGCAGCAGGGGCGCGCCGAGGCACATGATGACCGGCGCCATCCACACCGACGCCTCGTCGCCCGAGAGCGAGGAGTCGAGCTTGACGATGTTCGACGCCACGAGCGAGCCCACCCCCAGCACGAGCAGCACCGTCCACCGGTCGTGACCGAGCACCGCGAGGCCCAGGAAGTAGCCGAAGCAGAACAGCTCCAGCGCCAGGACCAGCAGGGCGCCGGCGACGGTCGCCCCGAATCCTGCGACCGATGCCTCGAGCACGAGCTGCCAGAGCAGGACCGCCCCGGCGGTGGCGACCACGGCGGCGTCGGCCATCAACCGCGCCGGACGGGCAGCCGCCCCCCGCGGCCTCGGCAGAGTGATCATCATGACCAGCGCGAGCGGGAGCGCGAGGAGCGTCAGCAGGTCACCGATCGAGAAGAGCTCGCGGGCCCCGGCACGCCCCTGTGCCGCGTCGACGAGCGTCCCCACGCCGTACAGCAGGCTCGCGCAACCGCCGGCGAGACGGAAGCGCGGCAGGACGCCCCGGTCGCGGCCCAGCACCAGCGTCGCCGCGCCGCCCAGGACGCCGAAGGACCCGACGCTCACCGAGGCCAGCACCAGCGCGCCGCGGTCGTCACCGGCGGCCGCGAGCGCGAGGCACGTGCTCCCGGCGACCGCGCCCGCGGCGATGCCGACGACGGTCGCCACGAGCCGGCGTCGCGGCGTGGCGTCCCGGTCGAGATGGTCCATGCCGTCCCCATCGGCGCGGCGTGGCACCACCTTGACCGTCGGGCACGAGCGCCTCAGACGGGCGACACCTCGTTCACCGGGTCGGCGCCACGGGCCACGCGACGCAGCTGGGCGCGGATGAGCGCCAGGGCGCGCGCCCGGTACGCGGAGGAACCTCCGCCGATGTGGGGGGTGATGATGATGCCCGGCAGCCCCCACAGAGGGTGGTCCTGCGGCAGCGGCTCGGGGTCGGTGACGTCGAGGGCTGCGTGCAGCCGACCGGTCCGCAGCTCGGCGGCCAGCGCGCCGGTGTCCACCAGCGGGCCGCGGCCGACGTTGACGAGCAGCGACTGCCCCCGCATGGCGGCGAGGAAGTCGGCGTCGACGATGCCGCGCGTCGAGTCGGTCAACGGCAGGCTGACGATCACCACGTCGGCGTGGGGCAGCAGGGCCGGCAGCTCGTCCTGGGCGTGCACGAGCCCCTGGTCGTCGCCCCGCGAGCTGCGGCCCACGCGGATGATCTCCACCTCGAAGGGGCGCAGGCGGCGGGCGATCGCCGAGCCGATTCCGCCGACGCCGAGGAGCAGCACCCGCGAGTCGGCCAGCGACGTGCGGCTGACGGGGTGCCAGCGGGCCTGGTCCTGGTCGCGCACCGCCTCGTCCAGCCCGCGCAGCGAGGACAGGACGAGGCCGATGGCCAGCTCCGCGGTCGAGGCGTCGTGGACGCCCGCGCCGTTGGCGAGGCGGATCCCGTCGGGGAGCCTGCCGACCACGGGGTCGACCCCGGCGGACAGGGACTGCACGAGGTCCAGCGCCGGGAGGTCGGAGAGGTGCTCGAGGCCCAGCCGGCCCGAGCCGTAGGGCAGCACCACCGCCCGCACGCGCCCGGCGTCGTCACCGAGCACCTCACGGGCGGGGACGTCGACGCCCCAGTAGCGCAGCTCGACGCCGTCCGGCGGCTCCAGCTCGTCGAGGAAGCCCTGGTCCGCGACGGTGACGATCGCCGGCTCGTCGGCCCGCGCGCTCGCGGTGGGGTCCTGGTCTCTCGGGATGTCTCTCGGGATGTCTCTCGGGGTGCTCGTGGTCTGGGCCATGACGCCCATCGTGCCGTCAGCCGCGGGAGCGGGCCCGCCGGTGGCCATCGGGATCCCATGTGTCCAGGAAGACCGCGGCCGCCTCCCGCCCGGCGACGAGCAGCCGGCGCTGCGCCGCGGCGTCGAGGCCGAAGTCGGAGAAGGCCACCTCACCGACGGGCACGGTGATGGTGCGGGCGAGGACGGCCGGGTCCTCGACCAGCGCGGTCACCGGGGCCTGGAGCACGGTCGAGACGCTCGCGCGCGCCACGGTGAGGGGCCCGCGGACGCGCCGGGTCCGTGGCGCGTCGTCCTCCCCCGCGAGGACCACCCCGAAGGTCGGCCACCGGGGCGGGGCGCCGTCGCGCCGGTCGAAGACCTCGATCGGGTAGTTCACCAGCAGGCCACCGTCGAGCAGGGTCGCGACCTCGCCGGTGGGCAGCTGGAGGTGGCCGGGGACGAACAGCCCGGGGATGGCCCCGGAGGCGAGGACGGCGTCCACGACCGGCTGCTCCGCGGGGTCGAGCCCGTAGCGGGGGTAGTCCTCGGGGAAGACGGCGGTGCGCCGGCGCGAGACGTCGGAGGCGGTCAATAGCAGCGACCACCGCCTGCCCGGTGGCAGGCCCTCCGCGTCGGCCCCCCGCAGCTCGAGATCGCCGAAGGTGACGACCCCCAGGTCACCCAGCACACCGCTCAACCACGAGCGCAGGTAGCGCGCGTCCCGGGCGCCGTCACGGCGCAGGACGTTCGCGGCGTCGGCGAGGACCCCCAGCGGACCGAGCGCCCGACCGACCGGGCCGCGCTCGGGCACGCGGGAGACGTCCAGGGTCAGGGCGACGTCGGCGAGGCGTCCCAGCGGCTCCCCGGCGCGGCCCAGAGCGGCCACCACGGCGGCGACGACCGCCCCGGCCGACGTGCCGGCGACCCTCGCCACCTCGTAGCCGGCCTCTGCGAGACCGGCCACGGCGCCGACCAGGGCGAGGCCCCGCACGCCGCCGCCCTCGAGGACCAGGTCCGCACGCTGCGCCACGCCGCGGAGGGTAGCCGCGCTGCGCCGCGCCGGCACGGGCACCGCGTGACAGCATCGTCGCCCGTGCCCTCCACCGACCAGCAGCAGAAGGTGGTCCTCCCCCGCGAGGTGTGGGTGCTCGCCGTCATCGCCTTCGTCGTGGCGCTCGGTTTCGGCATCGTCGCCCCCGCGATCCCCCTGTTCGCTCGCGACTACGGCGTGGGGACCACGGCGATCGGGGTGGCGGTCAGCGCCTTCGCGCTCTTCCGCTTCGTCTCCGCCTTCGGCGGCGGCGCGCTGGTCGAGAGGTTCGGCGAGCGTCTGGTGCTCACCGCGGGGCTGCTCATCGTGGCGGTGACCACGGGCGCGGCGGGCCTCGCGGGCACCTACCCCCTGTTCCTCGCGCTGCGCGCCGGCGGGGGGATCGGCAGCGCGATGTTCACCATCGCCGCGCTGTCGCTGCTGCTGCGGGTGGCCCCGCCGGACGCGCGCGGCCGGGCCGCCGCCACCTATCAGGGCGGTTTCATCATGGGCGGCATCGCCGGTCCGGCGATCGGGGGCTTCCTCACCGCGCTCTCCCCCCGCCTGCCGTTCGGGGTGTACGCCGGCACGCTCGTGGTCGCCGCCGTGGTGGCCGTGGTGATGCTGCGCGAGGCACGCCTGGACGGCGCCCCGGACGAGGGCGCGCAGGACAGGGAGGCCAGTGACGACGGCCGGGAGTCCGCTGCGGCGCCCGGCGGCGGCCCGCCCGTCGCCGCAGCCGCCGACGCCCCCACGGAGGCAGCCGCCGACGCCCCGCGCACCGACGCCCCCAGTCCCCTGCGCGCGGCCCTGCGCTCGCGGGCGTACCTGGCGGCGCTCGTGGTCAACCTCGGCGTGGGCTGGATGCTGTTCGGGGTCCGCAACTCCCTCGTGCCGCTGTACGTGGTGGAGGACCTGGGGCGGGGCGCCGCGTGGGCCGGCGCCGGGCTCCTGGCCGGGTCCGCCGCCCAGGCGCTGGGCCTGCTGCGCGCCGGACGGCTGAGCGACACCTGGGGGCGCCGGCCCTCGATGCTCCTCGGCGCCTCGATCGGCACGGGCGCGCTGGTGCTCCTCGTCCTGCCCGCCACCACGGTGGTCTTCCTCGTGTCGATGGCGCTCTACGGGCTGGCGGCCTCGCTGCTCGCCTCCGCGCCGGCCTCGGTGGTGGGCGACGTCGCGCCGGAGAAGAGCGGCAGGGTGGTCGCGGTGTTCCAGATGTCCTCGGACCTCGGCGCCATCGTCGGGCCGCTCGTGGCCGGCGCGCTGACCGACGCGGTCTCCTTCCAGGCCGCGTTCGCGGTGACCGCCGGGGTGAGCGCCGTGGGACTGGTCGCGACCCTGGCGATGCCGCGGCGGGTGAAGGCGGTCGTGTGAGCGTCCGGCGTCGAGCAGCCTGCTCCTGGTGCCACGTCGCACCACGCCGCTCTACCCTGGTGCCATGACGCAGCAGGCGTTCGCCGCACCGCCGGAGCCCTGGCGTGGCATGACGCGCGAGCAGTACGACGCGCTGGTCGACACCGGGCTGCTCGAGGGCGAGCACGTCGAGCTGATCGACGGAGACATCGTCGCGATGACACCGCAGGGTGGGGAGCACGCTGGCGCTGTCAGGCGCTTGACCCGGAAGCTGGGCCGAGAGGTACCGGATCCATGGCTCCTCGGGGTGCAGCTGCCGCTGGCCACGTCGGATACCTCGGAGCCCGAGCCCGACCTCGCACTCACGGAGCTCCCCGCGACCGGCCACCCCACCACCGCCGCGCTCGTCATCGAGGTCGCCGTCACCAGCCAGGTGATGGACCTGCGGGTCAAGCCGGCGATCTACGCCGCGGCCGGCGTCGGCGAATACTGGGTGGTCGACGTGCCCGCCCGCGAGGTCGTGGTCCACATCGAGCCGGGCCCCACCGGCTACCGCCTGGTGCGGCGCCAGCCGTGGAGCACCCCGCTCACCGTGCCGGTCGGCGAGGGCATCGTCGTCGACCTGGCGTCACTGCTCGTCGTCTGAGAGCCACTCCGACAGCGGCTCACCGGTCGGGCCCTCGTCCGCAGCGCCTCCGCCGGGCAGCGCGGACAGCTCCCGACCCCCGAGCGGCTCGGAGCGCCAGTCCACGAGCGTCCAGCGCCGGCCGCTGTCGGGTGTCTCGCCCTCGGGCACCGCGTCGAACGTGATGGCCCCGGTGTTGTCCAGCCAGCTCTCCTGGGCCAGCTCCACGCTCACGCCCTCCACGCGGGCGGCCGCCCACATACGGATGGCGGCGCCGTGGGAGAAGACCGCGGCGACGCTCGCCCCGGACGCCGCCACCTGCGCGATCGCGTCGTCGTAGCCGGCGAACGTCTCCGCGCCGCTGCGGCCGCCGGAGACCTCCGGGCCCAGGTCGCCGCTCGCCCACGCCATGATCGGCCCCATGTACCCGAGGACGGCCTCGCGGTCCGAGCGCATCTCGTAGTCCCCGGCGTCGACCTCCTGGAGTCCTTCGACGACGCGGACGTCCGCGCCGAGGCTGCGGGCCAGCGGCGCCGCGGTCTCCTGGGTGCGGGTCATCGTCGACGCCCACACCGCCTCGACGTCGGCGCTCGCCAGCGCGGCGGGGATCGCCTCCGCCTGGCGCCGGCCCAGGTCGGTCAGCCCCGGCCCCGGCACCGCGGTGTCGAGGGCGTGCAGGACGTTGGACGGCGTCTGCCCGTGGCGGATGAGATGGATGCGCACGGCTCAGCCCCCGACCCGCTCGAGGACCAGCTCGCGCACCCGCGCCGCGTCCGCCTGTCCGCGGGTCGCCTTCATCACCGCGCCGACGATCGCCCCGGCCGCGGCCACCTTGCCGGAGCGGATCTTCTCCGCGACGTCCGGCTGGGCGGCCAGCGCCACGTCGACGGCGGCGAGGAGCGGCCCGTCGTCGTTCATGGCCACGAGCCCGCGGTCGGTCATGACGTCGGTCGGCGAGCCCTCGCCGGCCACGACGCCGTCGAGCACCTGGCGGGCGAGCTTGTCGTTGAGCTGCCCCACGTCGACCAGCGCCTGGAGCTCGGCGACCTGCGCGGGGGCGACGCCGACGTCGGCGAGCGCCACGCCCTTCTCGCCGGCGTGACGGGTGAGCTCCCCGGTCCACCACTTGCGGGCCGCGGCCGGGGTGGTGCCCGCGTCCACGGTGGCCTCCACGAGGTCGAGCGCCCCGGCGTTGACGACGTCGCGCAGCTCCTTGTCGGTGAGGTCCCACACCTGCTGCAGGCGGGCGCGGCGCACCGCCGGCGCCTCGGGGAGCTCGGCGCGCAGCCGCTCCACCCACGCCGGGTCGGGGGCGACGGGCACGAGGTCCGGCTCGGGGAAGTAGCGGTAGTCGTCCGCGTCGGACTTCACCCGACCCGCGGTGGTCAGGCCGGTGTCCTCGTGCCAGTGGCGGGTCTCCTGGAGGACTGCCTCGCCGGCGAGGAGCACCGCGGCGTGGCGGCCCGCCTCGTAGCGCACCGCGCGCTCCACCGAGCGCAGGGAGTTGACGTTCTTCGTCTCGGTGCGGGTGCCCAGCGGCGCGTCCGGGTCGGCTCGCAGGGAGAGGTTGACGTCGCAGCGCATCGAGCCCTGCTCCATCTTCACGTCGGAGACCCCGAGGCCGGCGACGAGGTCCCGCAGGGTCGCGACGTAGGCGCGCGCCACCTCACCGGCCCGGGCGCCGACGCCGGTCATGGGCCGCGTGACGATCTCGATGAGCGGGATGCCGGCGCGGTTGTAGTCCACGAGCGAGTGGTCGGCGCCGTGGATGCGCCCCGTCGCCCCGCCGACGTGCAGCGACTTGCCCGTGTCCTCCTCCATGTGGGCGCGCTCGATGGGCACCCGGTAGGTGAACGCCCCGCCGAGACCCACCTCGGAGGCGGGGACCTCGACGTCGAGGTAGCCGTCGGAGGCGATCGGCTCGTCGTGCTGGCTGGTCTGGAAGTTCTTCGGCATGTCCGGGTAGAAGTAGTTCTTGCGGGCGAACCGGCAGACGCTGGCGATGGAGCAGTTCAGCGCCAGGCCGATGCGGATCGCGGATTCCACGGCCTTGCCGTTCAGCACGGGCAGCGCGCCGGGCAGGCCGAGGCTCACCGGGTCCACCTGGGTGTTCGGCTCGGCGCCGAAGACGGTGGAGGAGCCGGAGAACATCTTCGTCGCGGTGCTCAGCTCGACGTGGACCTC
>JARIBR010000203.1 GCA_029258695.1 Quadrisphaera sp. | reverse complement strand
ACGCGCAGATGGTGCAGGCGGGCCACTGGGTCTGGCAGGACCCGACGCCCGCCCTGCCCGGGATCGAGGGCATCCCGGTCAGCAACTTCACCGGCTGGTTGCTCGTCGCCCTCGTGATGCAGGCGCTCCTGCACCTCCTCATCCCGCGGCGGGCTCGGCCCCGGTCCGGTGACGAGGCGACGCGGGCCGCGGCGCGCGAGGGGTGGGGGCCCCCCACGCTGCTGCTCGGGTGGACGTGGCTGGGCTCGGCGCTGGCCAACGTCGCCTTCTTCGGCCGGCCCGGCGTGGGGCTGTGGGGGGTGGTCGTCATGGGCCTGGTGGTGGGGCCGTGGTGGGTGCTGACCTGGCGCGACCACCGGGGCGGCCGGGCGACCGGGCGGGGAGCCCGCTCGCGCGGGCCCGCACCCACCCCGTCATGACCTGGCCCGGCCGCCTCGTCGCGCTGTGCAGCGGCGGCGCCGCGCGGCTCAGCGCGCACAGCGTCCTCAACGCCCTCCTGTTGCGCCGTCCCTCGACCAGCCCGCCGGAGGTCACCGAGCGCGTCAGCGTCCTGGTGCCCGCGCGCGACGAGGCGAGCACCATCGCCGCCTGCCTCGACGCCGTCCTGGCCAGCACCGGCGTCCGGGACCTCGAGGTGCTCGTCCTCGACGACGCCTCGAGCGACGGCACCGCCGAGGTCGCGCGGCGCGCGGCGGGCGGGGACCCGCGGGTCACGGTCCTGCACGGCGCCGACCTGCCCACGGGCTGGCTGGGCAAGCCGCACGCCTTGCACCAGCTGCGGGAGCGGGCCACCGGATCGCTCCTGGTCACCCTCGACGCCGACGTGCGCCTCGCCCCCGGCGGCCTCGCGGCGGCCTGCGACCTCCTGCGCCGCCACCGGCTCTCCCTGGTCAGCCCGTACCCGCGGCAGGTCGCGATCACCACCGCCGAACGCCTCGTCCAGCCTCTCCTGCAGTGGTCGTGGCTGACCCTGCTGCCGCTGCGCGTGGCCGAGCGCTCGCCCCGCCCCTCCCTCAGCGCGGCCAACGGCCAGCTGAGCGTCCTCGACGCCGACGCGCTGGACGCCGCCGGAGGCTTTGCCGCCGTCCGCGGGGAGGTGCTCGACGACGTCGCCCTCCTGCGGGCCGTCAAGGCCGGCGGCGGACGGGGCGTGGTGGTCGACGGCACCGACCTCGCCACCTGCCGCATGTACGACGGCTGGGCGCAGGTGCGCGACGGCTACACCAAGTCCCTGTGGTCGATCGCCCCGTCGACCCTCCGCTCGGCCGCGCTCGTGCTCGCGTGCTCCGCCCTGTGGCTGCTGCCCCCGGCAGCAGCGGTGCTCGGCTCGCGCGCGGGAACTTTCGGCTACCTGGCGGCGGTGGCCGGCAGGGCGGTCAGCGCCGGGCGCACCGGGGGCCGGCTGTGGCCCGATCCCCTGGCCCACCCCGCGTCGGTCGCCGTGCTCGTCCACCTCGTCGCGCTCTCGCACCGGCGCAGCCGCCGCGGGGACCTGCTCTGGCGCGGGCGCGCCATCGCCCCTGCCCCGGCGGGTCGCACGAGGTCGCGCGGGGGCGCCGCCCCCTACCCTGGGCGCGCCGACCACGCAGCACCCGCCGCCGCGGAGAGGACCACCGGATGAGGCACCACCCCGCAACCCCCCGGCGCCGGCGCACCGCCGTCAGCGCCGCCGGCCTGCTGCTCGCGCTGACCCTCGCCGGGTGCTCGGGCGACGAGGGCGACCCCGTCGCCGTGACCCCGACGTCGCCGAGCTCCTCCCCCACAGGCTCCCCCGCCGAGACGTCGCCGGACACGCAGGAGCCGGCCGCGACGCAGGAGCAGGAGGCGTCCTCGGACGAGACCTCGATGGGCGGCGTCGTGCCCGGCCTGCCGCCGGACATCGTCCCCGTCCCCGACGACGCGGACGTGCTCCTGACCTCCGCCATCCCGAACGGCGACATGCTCGACGTGAGCCTCACCGCGCGGATCGCCGCCTCGCCCGAGGACGTCCTGGGCCTGTATCGCGAGGCGCTCACCGGCGCCGGGTTCACCGAGTCGCCGTCGGCGGGCGGCCCCGGCGCGACCGCAGCCACCTTCACGCGCTCGGACGGCGCCGAGGTGGTGTCCGTGGCGGTCGTGCCCCCCGCCACGCCGGGCGACCCGAACAGCTACACCGTCGGCGGCACGGTCCTGGCCCCGTGACCGAGAGGGTCTGAGCGTGGCGCGCATCGCCGTCGTCGGCGCCGGCATGGGAGGCCTCGCCGCTGCGGCGCGCCTGGCCACCGCCGGCCACGATGTCACCGCCTACGAGCGCTCGCCCACCACGGGGGGGAAGCTCGGGTGGTACGAGCGTGACGGGTTCGCCTTCGACACCGGCCCCTCCCTGCTCACCTGGCCGCAGGTCTTCGAGGACCTCTTCGACGCCACCGGCGGCCCGCTGAGCGGCGCGGTCGACGTCGTGGAGGTGGACCCGGCGGCGAGCTACCGCTTCGCCGACGGCAGCCGGCTGACCGTGCCCGGGCGGGACCCCGCAGCGCTCCACGCCGCGCTCGACGCGGAGATCGGGGCGGGCTCCGGTGACCGGTGGGCCGCGCTGTCCCGGCGCGCCGGGGCCATCTGGTCCGCCACCGAGGCGCCGTTCCTCACCTCACCCCTCCACGGGAGCGCCACCCTGGCGCGGCTGGCCGCGCGGCGCGGGGGGCTGCGGGACGTGGCCACCATCGCCCCGTGGCGCTCGCTGCGCTCCCTCGGTGAGAGCTACCTCGACGACCCTCGCCTGGTCCAGCTGCTCGACCGCTACGCCACGTACACCGGGTCGGACCCGCGCCGCGCCCCGGCGGCGCTGGCAGCCATCGCCCACCTCGAGGCCGAGCAGGGCTCCTGGCACGTCGCAGGAGGGCTGCGCCGCCTCGTCGACGCCGTCGCCGACCGCGCCCGCGAGCGCGGCGCGACCCTGCGCACGCACGCCGAGGTCGCCGAGATCGAGGTGCGCGGGGGCCGCGTCGCCGGGGTGGTCCTGTCCAGCGGGGAGCGCGCTGCCGCGGACGTCGTGGTCTCGGACGCCGACGCCGCCGCCCTCTACGGCCACCTGCTGCCCCGGCGCGGCGCCACCGGCGCCCGGCGTCAGCGGGCCCGGCTGAGGGCGGCCACCGCGTCGCTGTCGGGGTTCGTCCTGCTGCTCGCGCTGCGCGGGCGCACCCCGGGCCTGACCCACCACTCGGTGTCCTTCCCCGCGGACTACGACGCGGAGTTCGACGCGGTGTTCGGCACCGGGAGCTCCCGCGGCGCGCCGGCGCCGGTGGCCGACCCCACGGTCTACGTCAGCGCCCCCGACGACCCCGCGCTGCGCCCCGACGAGCACAGCGAGGCGTGGTTCGTGCTCGTCAACGCTCCCCGGCACACCCCCGGCGACCCCGGCGCCGGGGTGGACTGGGACGAGCCGGGGCTGGCGCAGCGCTACGCCGACCACGTCCTGGAGGTCATGGCCCGGCGCGGCACCGACGTCCGCGACCGTGTGCTCTGGCGCGTGGTCCGCACCCCGGCGGACCTGGAGCGCGAGACCGCGAGCGTGGGCGGCTCCATCTACGGCACGTCGTCGAACGGGGCGGTCGCCGCCTTCCTGCGCCCGGCGAACCGCTCACCGCTGCCGGGGCTCTACCTCGTCGGCGGGTCATCACACCCTGGCGGCGGCATCCCGCTGGTCGCGCAGAGCGCCCGCATCGTCGCCGAGATGATCGGCCGCGCCTGACGTCGAGGGAGGTGACGCTCGGTTCTGACGCCGCCGGCCCGGCCGCGAGGCCCCCCGGGCCGGTGGCCCGTGGGCATCGGCCCGTCGGCACCGGCTCAGGAGCGCGGCGTCTCCGGGGCCGATCGAGAGAGCTGACGGACCAGCGCCACCAGCACCTGCGCCAGGGCCACCAGCGCCAGGGCGGCAGCCACCACGGCGCCGGTCGTGGCCCAGCCCACCGCCGCGCCCGGGTACAGCCCGGCGCCGAGGGTGAACATCACCACCACGGCGACGCGGGTGGGCCGCTCGGACACCGACACCACGCCGGGGCCGCTGACCCCCTCGACCTGGGCCCGCGCGCGGGCGTACTCCTGGAGGAACCCCGCGCCCGCGGCGAGCAGCACCCACGCGGCCGGCGCCCCGAGCGCCCAGAGCACGCCGATCGTCGCCAGGTCGCTCAGCCGGTCGCCCACGGCGTCAGCCAGCGCCCCCAGCCGGCTCGAGCGCCCCGCGTCGCGGGCCACCTGCCCGTCGAGGGAGTCCGCGAGACCGCCGACCGCCAGGACCACCACCGAAGCCAGGGCCCAGCGGCCCCCGGCGAGCGCGGGCGCCACGGCCAGCCAGCTGAGGAGCACGGCCGCGAGCGTCACCGCCGACGGCGGCACGCCGCGGGAGACCAGCGGGGCGGCGAGGGCGTGCATCGCTGCCAGGTAGGCGCGGACGAGGCCGCCGATCACGCGCCCGCCGGGCACCTCGGTGGCGTGGGCGCTCGCCCAGGCCTGCTCGCGGTCGCGCGGTGAGTCGGGCACCACACCAGGCTAGATCGCCGCTCCTGCGTCTCCCGGCTAGATTGCCCGGGTGACGACGGCATCCAGCGCCCCCAGCAGGGGACGGGTGTCCTCCTCGCCCGCCGGGAGCGAGACCTCCACCGCCGACCTCCCACGGGCCGGCGACGCGCACGACGCGCGCGCCGGCACCGCAGCGGCGCGCCGGATGGACCTCGACGGGTTGAGGGGCATGGTCCAGGACCAGCTCGACGCGGTCCTCGCGCACCACGGCTCCCTCCTCGCGGCGGTCGGTGACGACGGCGGGGGCCTGGTCGAGCCGATCGCGCAGCTGGTGCGCGGCGGCAAGCGACTGCGCGCGGCCTTCGCGTACTGGGGCTTCCTCGGCGCCGGCGGCGAGCCCGAGGACGTCGGCGGGGACGACGCCCTCGTCTCCCTGCCCACCTCGCTCGAGCTCTTCCAGGCCGCCGCGCTCATCCACGACGACCTCATGGACGCCTCGGACACCCGCCGCGGCCAGCCGGCCGTGCACCGCCAGTTCGCCTCGCTGCACCGGGTCCACGGCTGGATGGGCGACGATGCGCACTTCGGCGCCGCGGGCGCGATCCTCGCCGGTGACCTGTGCCTGACCTGGTCCGACGCGGCGCTCGCCGGCGGCGGGCTGCCGCCGGACGCCCTGGCCCGTGTCCGGCCGGTCTTCGACGAGATGCGCACCCAGCTCATGGCGGGGCAGTACCTGGACATGCTCACCCAGGCGATGCCCTTCGACCTCGCCGGCGAGGAGGCCTTCGAGGCGGCGATCGCCCGCTCGCGGCGCGTCATCTGCTTCAAGAGCGCGAAGTACAGCGTCGAGCACCCCCTGCTCATGGGCGCAGCGCTGGCCGACGCCCCCGAGGCCCTGCTGGCGTCCTACAGCGACTACGGCCTGGCCCTCGGCGAGGCGTTCCAGCTGCGGGACGACGTGCTGGGCGTCTACGGGGACCCGCTGGCCACCGGCAAGCCGGCCGGCGACGACCTGCGCGAGGGCAAGCGCACCGTGCTGGTGCTCCTCGCCCTCCAGGCAGCCGATTCCGCCGCCGCGGCGGCGCTGCGCGCCGGCATCGGGGACCCCGTGCTCGACGGAGCTGGCGTGGAGCGCCTGCGCACCATCATCGAGGAGACCGGGGCGCTGGCCTCCGTCGAGCACATGATCGACGACGCCGTCGCGCGCAGCCGCGAGGCGCTGGACCACTCAGAGGTGACCGACGAGGCCGCGACGGCTCTCGGCGGACTCATCGACGCCGCGACAGCAAGGACCGCATGAGCTCCATCCTGGGCGTCAGCCCCTCCCACGCGGTGCGCCGCAGCATCGACACCCTCGTCCCGGGCAGGATGCGCACGGTGTCCGGGCCGACCGACCACGTCGTCGTCGTCGGCGCCGGCCTGGCCGGCCTGTCGGCGGCCATGCGGCTGGCCGGGGCGGGCCGGAAGGTCACCGTCGTCGAGCGCGAGGCCCTGCCCGGCGGTCGCGCGGGGCGGATCACCGACGAGGTCGAGGACGGTGCGTACCGGTTCGACACCGGTCCGACGGTGCTCACCATGCCGGACCTCGTCGCCGACTGCTTCGACGCCCTCGGCGAGGACGTCGCGGACTGGGTGACCCTCGAGAACGTCGACCCGCTGTACCGCGCGAGGTACGCGGACGGCAGCTCGCTCGACGTGCACGCCGACGTCGACGCGATGGCGCAGGCGGTCGAGGACTTCGCCGGCCCCGAGGAGGCCGCGGGCTACCGGCGCTTCGTGGAGCACGTCGGAAAGCTCTACCGCGCCGAGATGAAGAGCTTCATCGACCGCAACATCGACTCCCCGCTCTCCCTCGTGGGCACCGACATGCTGCGCCTGCTCACGCTCGGCGGGTTCTCCAAGATGTCCACCCTGGTCGAGCGCTTCCTCAAGGACGAGCGCACCCAGAAGGTCTTCTCCTTCCAGGCCCTCTACGCCGGCGTCGCCCCCCAGGAGGCGCTGGGCATCTACGCCGTCATCGCCTACATGGACTCCGTCGCCGGCGTGGTCACCGCCCGCGGCGGGGTGCACTCGATCCCCGTCGGGATGGCCGCGGCGGCGGCCAAGCACGGCGTGGAGTTCCGCTACTCCACGACGGTGACCTCGGTGGAGCACGCCAACGGACGCGCCACCGCGGTCATCACCGACACCGGCGAGCGCATCACGTGCGACGCGCTCGTGCTCAACCCCGACCTGCCGGTGGCCTACTCCGAGCTGCTCGGCGCACCGCTGCGCCGCCTGCCGCTGACGTACTCGCCATCCTGCTACCTCATGCTCGCCGGCTCCAGCGCGCACTACCCCGGCTCGGCGCACCACACCATCCTCTTCGGCCACTCCTGGCGCGAGGTCTTCGCGGAGCTGACGGGGGGGCGCCTGATGTCCGACCCGTCGATCCTGCTCTCGACGCCCACGGTCTCCGACCCGACGCTGGCGCCGCCCGGCAAGGACGTCTACTACGTCCTCTTCCCCACCCCCAGCCTCTCCGCGGGGGCCAAGCACGGCGTGGACTGGGACGTCATCGCCCCCGCGTACCGTGACCACGTGCTCGACACCCTGGAGAAGCGCGGCTACGAGGGCTTCCGGGACGGCATCGAGGTGGAGCACGTCACCACCCCGAACGACTGGCGCGACCAGGGCATGGCCGACGGCGCACCGTTCGCCTCCTCCCACGTCTTCCGCCAGACCGGTCCGTTCCGGCCCGGGAACCTGTGGGGCGAGAACGTCGTGTTCACCGGCTCCGGCACGCAGCCGGGCGTCGGGGTGCCCATGGTGCTCGTCTCGGGGCGGCTCGCCGCCGAGCGGATCACCGGGGTGGACCCGACGTACCGCTCGCGGGCGTGGCGCTGAGGCGCCCCGCCGGCTCGTCCTCGCTGGACGCAGCCGGCATCACCGACCCCCTGCTGCGCTCGGACCTGCTGACGTGCCGGGCGCTGCACGCGGAGCACGGGCGCACGTACTTCCTCGCGACCGCGCTGCTGCCGCCGGAGAAGCGCCCGTGGGTGTGGGCCCTGTACGGGTTCGCCCGCTACGCCGACGACTTCGTCGACTCGCTCTCAGCCCCCGACCCCGACGCGCTCGTGGAGTGGTCCGACGACTTCACCCTGGCGCTGTCGACGGGGGACGCCCGGAACCCCGTCGCCCGCGCCATGCTGGCCACGGTGCGCCGGTGGTCCATCCCGCTGGGCATCATCGACGCCTTCCTCGCCTCGATGCGCGCCGACATCACGCAGACGCACTACCCCACGTACGCGCACCTCGAGGCGTACATGTACGGGTCGGCGTCGGTGATCGGGCTGCAGATGCTCCCGGTGCTGGGAGCCCTGCCCGGGCTGGAGGACGAGGCGGCGGTGCGCGCGCGCCTGCTCGGCGAGGCGTTCCAGATGGCCAACTTCATCCGCGACGTCGGTGAGGACCTCGACCGTGGGCGCACGTACCTGCCCGACGACGCGCAGGCTGCTGCCGGGGTCACCCGGGCCGAGCTGCACGAGTCCCGGCGCACCGGCGTCGTCACCCCGGGCATCCGCGCGCTCCTCGAGGGGCAGGTCGAGCTCACGCGCGGCCTCTTCGCCCGCGCCAAGCCCGGGATCGCCATGCTCGAGCCGACGAGCCGCGACTCCATCGACTGTGCCTACCGGTTGTACGGCGGGATCCTCGACGAGGTGGAGCGGGCGGACTACCAGGTGATGCGCCGGCGGGTGGCTGTCCCGCTGCCCTCCCGCCTGGCGGTCGCCCTGCCCGGGCTGGCGCGTGCCCGCCGCGCCCGGCGCGACGCCGCCGCCTGGCAGACCCCCGCCTGACGCCCCGGCGCCCACCACCCCGCACCCCGCACCCCGCACC
>JARIBR010000178.1 GCA_029258695.1 Quadrisphaera sp. | reverse complement strand
GGTTCCAGGCCGCGTCCTTCTGCCTCGTGGCGTACTCGGTCCTGCGCTTCTCCACCGCCGCGGACCTGCAGCTGGTGCTGTTCCTGGTGCCCACCTCGCTGTACGCCATCACCCTGGTGGTCTCCCTCACGTCCTCGACGCGGCGCAAGCGCACCAGCCGCGCCGACCACGACGCGCGGGTCGCCGACTACGCCCCCTATGCCCCCCCGAGCGTCGACGTGCTCCTCCCGTCGGCCGGCGAACCGATGGAGGTGCTGGCCAACACGTTCCACCACGTCAGCCGCCTGCGCTGGGACGGCGCGCTGACCGTCCTCGTCCTCGACGACTCCGCCCGCGAGGAGGTGGCCGCGCTCGCCAGCTCCTACGGGTTCACGTATCTCAGCCGGCCGGACCGCGGGCGGCTGAAGAAGGCGGGCAACCTGCGCTACGGCTACGACCGATCCCACGGTGACCTCATCGCCGTCTTCGACGCCGACTTCGTCCCTCGCCCGGACTACCTGGACCACCTGGTGCCCTACGCCGAGGAGCCCGACGTCGGGATCGTGCAGTCACCGCAGTTCTTCGACACCCGCGCCGACGGGATGCGCTGGCTCGAGCGCTGCGCCGGCGCGACGCAGGAGCTGTTCTACCGGTGGATCCAGCCCGGGCGTGACGCCTCGCGCGCGGCGATCTGCGTCGGCACGTGCGCGCTCTACAAGCGCTCCGCGCTGGAGCGGTCCGGAGGCTTCGCCCAGATCGGCCACTCCGAGGACGTCCACACCGGGGTGAACCTCATGAAGGTCGGCTATCACGTGCGCTACGTCCCCATCATCGGGAGCCGGGGGATCTGCCCGGACTCGATGATGGGGTTCCTCAACCAGCAGTACCGGTGGTGCACCGGGTCGATGTCGCTGCTCGCCGATCCCTCGTTCCACCAGGCGGAGCACCTGAGCCTGCGTCAGCGGCTGTGCTTCTGGTCGGGCTTCCTCTACTACATCTCCACCGCCGCCAACGCCTTCCTCGCCACCGGGCCGGCGCTGGTGATGCTGTACCTCACCCCGCGGTGGATCGAGCCGGAGAACAGCGTGTGGCTGATCGGCGCCGTCCTCCTGTGGCTGGTGGTGCTGCCGCTGGTCTTCCGCTCCCGCTGGCGCGTCGACGTGCTGCGCGTCCAGCTGCTCTACTCCTTCGCCCACGCGGTGGCCATCGTCGACATCGTCACCGGACGCACGCGCGAGTGGGTCGCCACGGGGGCGGCCGACCGGGTGGTCACGCCGCTGGGCGTGCGGATCGCCCGGGTCGCGAAGACGTGGATCGCCCTGACCCAGGTGGCGCTGTGGACCGGTCTGGTGTGGGGCACCGTGGTGTTCGGCGTGGAGGCGTTCTGGGCGATGCTCGCCCTCAACGTCGTCGCCAGCTACGTGCAGTGGCCCATCCTCGCGGAGCCCGCGCGGCCGAAGGCTCGTCCAGCCCCCGGCGACGAGCCCGAGCCGACGGTCATCGACCTGCGTGACCTCTTGCCCGTCCGGAGCACGCCCGACGTGGCGGAGGTCGACGCATGAGCACCGTCACCGAGCCGGCACAGGCCCCACCGCAGCAGGCCCCATCGCCGCAGGCGCCGGGCGCGCGAGCCTTCCGCCCGGACGTCCAGGGGCTGCGGGCCGTGGCGGTCCTGCTCGTGGTGCTGTATCACGCCGGCATCCCGTTCCTGCCCGGCGGGTTCGTCGGGGTCGACGTCTTCTTCGTGATCTCCGGCTTCCTCATCACCGGGCACCTGCTCCGCGAGGTGGAGACCACCGGCCGCATCCGGCTCGCGCGCTTCTACGCCCGCCGGATCCGGCGGCTGCTCCCCACGGCCATGGTCGTCATCCTCGTGACCCTGCTCGTGGCGCGGTTCTTCGGTTCGGTCTTCCGCGTCGGGGACGTCGCCCGCGACGCGCTGGCGTCGGGCTTCTCGGTGATGAACCTCCGCCTCGCGCTCTCGGGGGTGGACTACGCCCAGTCCGGCGCCGCCGCGTCGCCCTTCCAGCACTTCTGGTCCCTCTCGGTGGAGGAGCAGTACTACCTGCTGTGGCCGGTGATCCTCCTCGCGGCGGTGGCGCTCGTCCGCCGGCGTCCGCGCGTCGCCGTCGGCGTCGTGCTCGTCGTCATCGGCGCCGGCTCGCTCGCCTACTCCCAGCACCTGCTCGCCGGTGACACCGCGGCCGCGTACTACTCGCTGTTCTCCCGGGCCTGGGAGCTGGCGGTCGGCGGCGGGCTCGCCCTCGGCGCGGGCCGCCTCCAGCGGCTCTCCCCCCGGGTGGCGGCGCCGCTGACGTGGCTGGGGCTCGCGGCGATCGTGGCGTGCGCCGTCGTCTACGACGACCAGACGTCCTTCCCAGGGCTCGCAGGGCTGTGGCCCGTCCTCGCCGTGGCCGCGGTGGTCGCCGGGGGGTGCTCAGCGCCCGGCGGCGGCGCCGAGCGGGTGCTGGGGCTGCGCGTGGCCCAGGGGATCGGGACGGTGTCCTACGCCTGGTACCTCTGGCACTGGCCGGTGCTCATCCTCACCCCGCAGATCATCGGGGGACCGATGACGCTGCTCGAGTCCCTCGAGATGGCGCTCATCTCCCTGTGGATCAGCGTCGTCTCCTACTGGGTGATCGAGGCCCAGACGCTGCGCGGACGCCTGCGCGTGCGCTCGTGGGCGACCGCCGGCGCGGTGATGGCACTCGTCGTGGGAGCCAGCGCCCAAGCGGCCGTGGCCACCGCGCCGGCGCTGGTCGGCACGGGCCAGCGCACCGCGATCGCGCTGGACGACGGCGTGGCCGCCGAGGTGGTCCACCGCCAGGTCACCGACGCCCTGAGCGACGCGTCGGTGCCGGGCAACCTCACGCCGGCCCTCACCGCGGCGTCGGACGACCAACCGGCCACCACCGACGGTGGGTGCCACGCCAACTTCCTCACCGTCGACCAGGGCGACTGCGTCTTCGGCGACCCCACCGGCGAGCGCACCATGGTCCTGCTCGGCGACAGCCACGCCCAGCAGTGGTTCCCGGCGCTGGACGCCGAGGCCCAGGAGCTGGGGTGGCGGTTGGTGGCGTGGACGAAGGCCGGGTGCCCCGTCGCCCGGCAGGACGTCTACTCCTCCGTGCTCGGGCGCCCCTACACCGAGTGCGTCGCCTGGCGCGAGAGGACGCTCGAGCGCATCACCGCCGACCCGCCGGACGTCCTGGTGATCTCCCAGTCCGACCGCGTGACCGGCGGCGACACCACGCGGGACTGGACGTCGAGCACCGTCGACACCCTCGACGAGCTCACCGGCGCCGGCATCCCGCTGCTGTACCTGCTCGACACCCCCGCGCCCGTGGGCGACGTGCCGGAGTGCGTCGCCACGCACCTCGACGACGTAGGGGCCTGCGCGCAGAAGCGGGCGGACGCCTCGCTCAACGACCGCCACGACTCCATGGCGGCCGCGGTGGAGGCCGCGGACGTCACCGTCGTGGACCCCTACGACTGGTTCTGCAGCAGCGACGCCTGCCCCGCGGTGGTGGGGAACTACCTCGTCTACCGCGACGACTCCCACGTCAGCACGCCGTACGCGAGGTACCTGGCGCCGGTGATGCGGCCGATGTTCGTGGAGGGTGGGTGATCGGAGCGAGGGGGAGCCGTCGAGCGACGGTGTGGCTCTTCAAAGCTCTCTGCCGCCACGGCGACGGGCGTCTTGCGCGGCTGCGTCGCGACCTGGCTCGAGAGCCACGAGCTCAGGGCCGAGGAGGCGGGCGTGCAGCCATCCGTCATCGCGCGTCTCGTGCTCATCGTCCGTCGCGGTGGCCTGTCATCGACCATGGAGCCTCCTGATCACCGGTACGTGCGCGTCCACTGTTCCGGAGTGCCGGCCGTGGACAAGCGGTTGTGGCTGGATCAGCGGCTCCACGACGCGTCGTCGCGACGGACGAAGCCATCGCGGACGACCTTGCACCGCTCGCCGCGGCCGCCGCGGATGATGACGCCCTCCGGGGGACTCCCCGGTGCCCAGACCGACCGCTCCATGAGCCGGCCGACGCTCTTGCGGTTGACCAGGACACCCGTGAACAGGCGCGGTGGCAGCGAGAGGCCGGCCGCGGCGCACCGGGCATCGCGCTCGCTGACGTCCCTGAAGCCATTGGCCGGGTGCCAGAGATCGAGGGCGATCAGCCAGTCTGGCAGCGCGTCGTAGGCCACGCCGTGGCGCATCCACAACCACTCGCCGTAGAGGACCCAGCCGTCCGCCAGCAGTGGCTCGAGGCGGTCGGACCGGTCGGCCGCCCACGCCCTCAGCCGACCGAGCTGACCGGCACGGTCCATCGCGTCGGGCCCGCCTCGAGGGGCGACGCGGACGGCGCCCTCAGCCCACCAGAGGCTGACGTTGGCGCCGTCGAGCTTCTCCTCGACGACGACGGGTGAACGGAGCCAGTCCGCCACCTCCTCCGGGGGTACGACCAAGCGACGCGGGTGGGCGGTATCCGGCCACAGGTGGGGCGTCCGGGGGTAGGGCGGCGGGCCTGTCATCGGGCGAGGAGGACTGCCCCGTGAGCGGCGAGATCCTCGAGACTCCATCGCTCGAACGGCACGGTTCCGGTGCTGGTAACCGGGCTCATCATGAGGTCAGCGTAGGACTCGGCGGAGACGGCGGCCGGTGATCCGTTCCCGAGGTGCCCGGGCCATCGCCCAAGCCCCAAGAACGCACACCACCCTGCGCCACCGCGCGATCACCGTGTTGAATGGCGCCGCGGCCCGACGGGCTTCCCCGCAGCGATGCGGCCCAGGACATGCCCCCACCCGCACGACCACGTTCGTGCTGCCCGGGGGACCTGACGATGACGTTGTTGCGAGCTTCTGCGAGCGAGGTGGCGGCCATGGCCGCCGAACGGTCCTACGTGCAGGGGCGGTCCTCGCTGCTGGAGGCCATGGCGTCCAAGCGCCTGGCCACCTACGGCTACGCGGTGAGCAGCGCGGAGGAGCGGTCCTGGCAGAACAGCCTGCCGGTGCTCGCCAGGGACCTCGCCGAGGCAGGTCTCGGTGACGTCGAGATGCTGCTCGAGTACGCGTTGCCGCTGACGTCGCTGCGGGCCGACGCGGTGCTCGCCGGCGTCCACCCGACGACGGGTGAGCCGAGCTACGTCGTGGTCGAGCTGAAGCAGTGGAGCGCCGCCCACCGTTTCGAGGGCGACGACAACCTCGTCGAGGTCCCCGGGATGCCCGGCGACCCCAAGGGGCACCCCGTCGCCCAGGTACGGAACTACTGCCACTACCTCACCGACTTCCTGGCCACGCTGGAGAACCAGCCCGACGCCGTGGCCGGCGTGGCGTACCTGCACAACGCCACCGAGCCGGGCGCGGTGACGGACCTCCAGCACTATGAGATGGACGCGGACGGCCGGATGTTCACGGGCGCGGACAGGTCGGCCTTCCGCGACTGGCTGCGCACCAGGCTGGCGTCGGGCGTCAACAGCGCTCCGGCGGCGGACCAGCTGCTGGGCAGCAAGGTCAAGCCGTCCAAGCAGCTCCTGAAGCTGGCCGCCGAGGAGGTGCAGCACCGCGAGAAGTTCGTGCTGATGGGCAACCAGCAGGTGGCGGTCGACCTGGTCAAGCATGAGGTGAACGCCTCCCACGACAGCGACCACGGCAAGCGCGTCATCATCGTCACGGGCGGTCCGGGATCGGGGAAGAGCGTCATCGCGCTCAGCCTGCTGGGCGACCTCTCGCGCCAGGGGCGGAGCGTGGTCCACGCCACGGGTTCCAAGTCCTTCACGTCCACGCTGCGCAAGGTCGCCGGCAAGCGGGCGCCTCGGGTGCAGGGGATGTTCAAGTACTTCAACCAGTTCATCGCCGCCGGCAAGAACGACCTCGACGTGATCATCCTCGACGAGGCACACCGTCTGCGGGAGACCACCGTCGATCGGTACACGCGCCGGGAGCTGCGCACCGACCGCCCGCAGATCGACGAGCTGATCGCCGCCGCCCGGGTGCCGGTGTTCCTGCTCGACCAGCACCAGGTGGTGCGCCCGGGGGAGATGAGCTCTGTCGAGGAGATCCGCGCCCACGCCGACCGGCTGGGTCTCACCGTGCACCAGATCGACCTCGGCGCCCAGTACCGGTGCGGTGGGAGCGAGGCCTACGTCGCGTGGGTCCAGCGTCTGCTGGGGCTCGACGCGGTCGACGAGCCCACCGGCGACGAGAGTGCCGAGCTGGGCGTCCAGCC
>JARIBR010000171.1 GCA_029258695.1 Quadrisphaera sp. | reverse complement strand
ATCGGCGGCACCGTCGGCGGCTACATCACCTACGCCGGCGCCCACCGGCTGCTCGACTCGGGCCTGACCGGCCCGGCCCACGTGCGGGAGGTGACCCGCGCCTCGGTGGTCGGCATCATCACCACCGCGGTGATGCGCGTGCTGCTCTTCCTCGCCGTGCTCGGGGTGGTCGCCGGCGGGGTGACGCTGGCCGCCGACAACCCCGCGGCCAGCGCCTTCTCCGCCGCGCTGGGCGGCGTGGGCCTGCGCCTGTTCGGCGTGGTGCTGTGGGCCGCCGGCCTCACCTCGGTGATCGGCGCCGCCTACACCTCGGTCTCGTTCCTCACCACCTCGCGCACCAGCGAGCGGCGTCGCTCGTGGTTCACGGTGGCGTTCATCGCGGTCTCGGCGCTCGTCTACCTCGTCGCCGGCGCCGCCCCCGTCACGCTCCTGATCTTCGCGGGCGCCGTCAACGGCCTGATCCTGCCGATCGGCTTCACCGTGGTGCTGTGGGTGGCCTGGCGCCGCCGCGACCTGCTGAACGGTTATCGCTACCCCGGATGGTTGCTCGGCGTCGGCGTCCTCGCCTGGCTGCTGACCCTCTTCCTCGGCTACCAGAGCCTGACCGGGCTGGCGGCGCTGTGAGCGCCCAGGGCCCGCGCGCCACCATCGACCTCAACGCCGACGTCGGGGAGTCCTTCGGCCGCTGGGTCCTCGGCGACGACGAGGGCGTGCTGCGCAGCGTCACCAGCGCCAACGTCGCCTGCGGCTTCCACGCGGGCGACCCCCTGACGATCCGGCGCACCTGCGCGCTCGCGGTGCAGGCCGGCGTGGCGGTCGGCGCGCAGGTCGGGTACCGCGACCTCGCGGGGTTCGGCCGGCGCTTCCTCGACGTCGCGCCCGACGACCTCGCCGCCGACGTCCTGTACCAGATCGGGGCCCTGGAGGCGCTGTGCCGGGCGGAGGGCACCACGGTGCGCTACGTCAAGCCGCACGGCGCCCTCTACAACGCCGTGGTCCACCACCGGGAGCAGGCGCAGGCGGTGGTGGACGCCGTCCTCGCCCACGGGGGCCGGCTGCCGGTGATGGGCCTGCCCGGGTCGGTGCTCCTCGAGCGCGCCGCGGCGGCCGGCCTGACGACGGTCGCGGAGCTGTTCGCCGACCGGGGCTACACCACCGCCGAGGACGGCGGGCCGGCCACCCTCGTCGACCGCCGTCGCGACGGCGCCGTGCTCCACGACGCCGACGCGGTGGCGGCGCGGGTGGTGCGGGCCGTGCGCGACGGGGTCATCACCACCGTCGAGGGCGAGGACGTGGCCGTCGACGCCGCCTCGGTGTGCCTGCACGGCGACTCGCCCGGGGCGGTGGAGATGGCCGCGGCGGTGCGCGAGCGCCTCGCCGGCGCCGGCGTCGACGTCGTGGCCTTCGCGTGAGCCGGCCGGCGGCCAGCGGAGGTGCCACTCGGCCGGCGGCCAGCGGCGGTGCCCCCCCGAGGGTGGGCGCGCTGCGGCCGGCCGGGGACCGGGCGCTGGTCGTGGACGTCGACGACACCGCGCAGGCGGCGCTGCTGGCGGCCCGGATGAGCGCGCACCCGCTGCCCGGGCAGCGCGACGCGGTGTGCGGGGCGCGCTCCGTGCTGCTGGTGCTCGACCGCCGGCCGGACCCGGCGCTCGTGACCGCCCGCGTCGACGAGCTGCTCCAGGAGGCGGGCGCCGGCGAGGCCGCGAGGGCTGGCGCCGAGCACGTCGTGGAGGTGCTCTACGACGGTGAGGACCTCGACGAGGTCGCCGCCGCGACGGGCCTGGGCCGCGACGGGGTGGTCGCAGCCCACACGTCCGCGCCGTGGACCGTGGGCTTCGGCGGGTTCGCGCCCGGCTTCGCCTACCTCGTCGGCGGCGACCCTGCGCTGGAGGTTCCGCGCAGGTCCTCCTCGCGCCCGCGGGTGCCGGCCGGGGCGGTGGGGCTGGCGGGGCACCACAGCGGGATCTACCCGCGCTCCTCACCGGGCGGGTGGCAGCTCATCGGGCGCAGCGCGGCGCGCCTGTGGGACGCCGAGCGCACCCCGCCGGCGCTGCTCGCCCCCGGCGACACCGTGCGTTTCACCGCGGTCGAGCGCCTCTCGCAGGCCGCGCCCGAGGCTGGTGAGGAGGCCCCCGGCGAGGTCGTCGACGAGACCTCCAGCGAGGTCGGGGACGCCGGGGACCCGCGAGCCGGCGCGGCCGGTGGTCCGCGAGCCGGCGCGGTGCCGGACGGCGCACCGGGCTCGTCCGGGGAGGGCTCGTCCTTCGACGGCGCCGCCGTCGAGGTCGCCGCGGTGGGGCTGCAGGCCGTCGTCGTGGACGCCGGGCGTCCCGGGCGGGCCGGCGCCGGCGTCCCCGCCTCGGGGCCGATGGACCGCGGCGCCCTGGTCGCCGCGAACACCGCCGCCGGCAACCCCGCCTGGACCGCGGCCCTCGAGGTGGTGGGCGGCCTGCGGCTGGTGGCCCGCGGCGAGGTGGTGGTCGCGGTGGCCGGCGCCCCGGCGGGGCTCACCGCGACGAGCCGCGACGGGGTGCGGCGTCGGCGGGAGCACGGGGCGGCGCTCGCGCTGCGCGACGGGGAGGCCCTCGAGCTCGGCCAGCCGGCGAGCGGGCTGCGGTCCTACGTCGCCGTCCGCGGCGGCCTGGACGTCGCACCGGTGCTCGGCAGCCGCTGCACCGACACCCTCTCCGGCCTCGGCCCGGAAGCCCTCGCGGTCGGCGACGTCCTGGCCGTGGGGGCCGGCGACGTGGTGGCCGTGGGTGCGCGCGGGGTGACGGCGCCCGACGGCCGGGGAGCGCCGGCGTCTGCGCTGCGTCAGGCGGGGCCGGAGCCGGGTGGCGCGGGTGAGGACCAGGGCCCCACCGTGCTGGCCGTGGTCCTCGGCCCGCGCGACGACTGGTTCACGCCGTCGGCGCTCGCCGGGCTGGTCGACCAGGACTGGACGGTCGGCGCCCGCAGCGACCGGGTGGGCCTGCGCCTGAGCGCCGAGCGGCCCCTGGAGCGCAGCCGGGGCGGCGAGCTGCCGACCGAGGGGGTCGCCGCGGGTTCCCTGCAGGCCTCCCCCGACGGTGACCTCGTGCTCTTCGCCGCCGACCACCCCGTCACCGGCGGCTACCCCGTGGTGGCCGTCGTCGTCGACGCCCACCTCGACCGCGTCGGGCAGCTGCGCCCTGGCGACCGGCTGCGGTTCACCGTCGACGAGGAGAGCTGAGGCGTCATGCACACCGTCCTGATCGCCAACCGCGGGGAGATCGCCGTGCGTGTGGCCCGCGCCTGCGCCGAGAGCGGCCTGCGCAGCGTCGCCGTCTACTCCGACGACGACGCGGGCGCCCTGCACGTGCGGGCCGCCGACGAGGCCAGGGCCCTGGGCGGCGCTGGCGCCCGCGCCTACCTCGACGCCGACGCGCTGCTGCGCGCCGCGCGGGACGCCGGCGCCGACGCCGTGCACCCCGGCTACGGGTTCCTCTCCGAGAGCGCCGACTTCGCGGAGTCCGTGGTCGGCGCCGGCCTGGTCTGGGTGGGTCCGCCGCCGGCGGCGATGCGCCTGCTCGGGGACAAGGTCAGCGCCCGCCGCCTCGCCGCCGAGGTCGGCGCGCCCATGGCCCCGGGGACCACGTCGCCGGTGGGCGGCGCCGAGGAGGTCCACGCCTTCGCGGAGGAGCACGGCCTGCCCGTCGCCATCAAGGCCGCGTTCGGCGGGGG
>JARIBR010000162.1 GCA_029258695.1 Quadrisphaera sp. | reverse complement strand
TGGGCGTGGAGCTGGTGCCGACGGAGGACTACGAGACGTCCCGGGAGGAGCTGATGTGCGGCTACCTCGAGCCGGCACCGGAGAGCGGGCTCCCCGACGGCCTCGGGTTCATGGTCACCGGGCCCGGTGATGGCGTGGTCAACCGCATCGACGTCAGCGGAGGTCCCTACCGCACCGGAGGCGGCATCGGGCTGGGCTCGGCCGCCGCCGACGTCGAGGCCCTGCAGCCGGAGGGGATCGTCAACGAGCCGTCCGACGTGGCCGTCGGGTTCTCGACGATCACGCTCAACCCCCTCGACGACATGGCGAGCACCGTCGAGGTCTTCGACGTCGACCCAGACGACGTCGTGACGTCCTTCCGCGCGGGCGAGCGGGAGGAGGCCTCCTTCAGCGAGGGCTGCTCCTGAGCCCGGCTCGTGATGGTCCGCGACGGCCTGGCCCGCTGCTGGGACGTCGGCCAGGCCCTACGGCAGCGGGGCGTCCCGCAGGTCGAGGCGGCGCAGCACCCGGTCCGCCGCGTCGGGGTCGGTGCCGGGTCGGCTGCGGGCGTCCAGCACCTCCGCGCGCGCGGCGTCGAGCGCGCGCGTCTCGAGGCGTGACATCTGCTCGCGCCGGCGCTGCGCCTGCTCCAGGCGCCCCCGGTAGTCCGGGTCCGGCGCCTCGTCGGTGAGCATCGCGTTGAGCCGGTCCAGACGCGCCTTGATCTCCTCGGTGACCTCCGGGTCGGCGTCGGCGAGCACGGACGGGTCGAGCAGCACGTCCCGCGCGGCCCGGCGGGCGCGCTGGCTGATCGCCGTCTCGGCGGCCTGCGCGGCCTCGGTGTCCTCGCTGACGCCGAGCCGGCGCAGCAGCACCGGCAGCGTGAAGGCCTGGCCGAGCAGGGTGACCACGAGCACGGAGCAGGCGATGACGATGGCCTCCGTGCGCCCGGGGAAGGGTCGGCCTCCCGCGACCGTCTGCGGCAGGGCGAGGGCCAGGGCGATGGTGGCCAGCCCGCGCATCCCGCACCAGGTGAGCACCAGCGCCTCACGCCAGCTGCGCGGCGCCGCCGTGGGGTCGTCGGAGCGGGCCACCACCGGGAGGGCCCCGAACAACCACAGGGCGCGCACCGCCAGGACCACGGCGACGACCACCGCCGCGTGCAGGAGCATCCGCGGCAGCTGGTCCCCAGCGTCGGTGACCACGCTGCGCAGCTCGGCGCCCACCAGCGCGAAGGCCACGCCCGTGACGAGCATCTCGACGACGTCCCACAGGGCCCCGCCGGAGAGGCGGTCCTCGCCCTGGTCCGCGCTCTGGTGGCTGCGGACCTGCAGGGCGGCGACGACGACGGCGATCACCCCTGAGGCACCCAGCTCGTCGGCGGCGAGGTAGACCGCGAAGGGCAGCACCAGCGACAAGGCGTTGCGCCCGGTGACGTCGGTGAGCCGGTCCCGCAGGCGACCGGCGAGCCACGCCACGGCGAGGCCGACCGCCACGGCGACCACGAGCCCGTAGACGAAACGCCCCAGGACGCTGACGTCCAGCTCGTCGCCGCGCACCAGCGCCGCGGTGGCGGCCTGGAAGACCACGAGCGCGACGGCGTCGTTGAACAGCCCTTCGCTGCGCAGCACCGCGAGGAGGCGTCGCGGCACGTTGAGCGGTCCGGCGACGGCCTCGACGGCCACCGGGTCCGGCGGGGCCACCGCCGCGCCCACCGCCACCGCAGCGGTGAGCGTGATGCCGGGCACCAGCGCCCACGCGGTGCCCGCGGCGAGCGCGATGGTCACCGCCGTCAGGGCCAACGCCAGTCCCACCACGGAGCGCCACCGGGAGCGGAACATCGCCCAGGACGTGCGCCGGGCCGTCGCGTACAGCAGCGGCGGCAGGAACAGCGGGAGGATCAGCTCGGGGTCGACGCTGAGGGCGTCCACCCCCGGGATGAAGGCGACGCCGGCTCCGAGCACCACCATCAGGGCCGGCCACGGCAGGCTGAGCCGGTCCCCGACACCGACGACGACGACGGACGCGGCCATGACGGCGACGACGAGCAGGAGGAGGCTCACGAACGGTGAGCCTCGCACGCCGGTGCAGTGATCTCCGAGGGACGGCGGGTGGCATGCTCCCGCGGTGTCCCCCGCCCTGGTCGAGTCGCTGCTGGTGAACCTCGGCATCTTCGCCTTCGCGGTCTCCGGGGCCCTGCTCGGCGTGCGCCGGGGGTTCGACGTCGTCGGCATGGCGGTCCTCGCCGCGGTGACGGGCCTGGGTGGGGGCATGCTGCGCGACGTCTTGCTGGGGCAGGCGCCGCCGACAGCGCTGGAGACCCCGTCGCTGCTGGTCTTCCCGCTGGCCGCCACCGTCGTGGTCTTCTTCGGCCACACGCTCGTGGTGCGCCTGCGGCGCGCCGTCGAGCTCTCCGACGCGGTGGGGCTGGGGGTGTTCTGCGCCACCGCGACGGCGCTGGCCCTCTCGCTCGATGCCCAACCCGTCGCGGCCGTCCTCCTCGGGACCATCTCCGGGGTCGGCGGAGGCATCCTGCGGGACGTCCTCGCCGGCGTGGTCCCCGAGCTGTTCGCCAAGGACTCCCGGCTCTACGCCATCCCCGCGGTGATCGGCTCGTCCGTGGTGGCGGCCGCGGGCCTCAGCGGGCTGGGCACAGGGCCGACGGTGCAGATCGCCGCGGCGTCCCTCGTCGTGCTGCTGCGCGTCATGTCCCTGTGGCGCGGCTGGACGGCGCCGGCGCCGCGCGTGAGCAGCGCCGAGAGCGGACCGGCCGGCGAGACGGTGGGCTGACCGGACGGGCGTCCTCAGCGGGCGGTGAAGCTCCGCAGGCCCTCGAGGAGCCGGTCCACGTCGGTGTCGTCGGAGTACGGCGCGAGGCCGACGCGCAGGCCGCCGGCGTCGCCGAGCCCCAGGTGGCGTGAGGTCTCCAGGGCGTAGAAGTTGCTGGCCGGGGCGTTGATCCCCCGCGCGGCCAGGTGCTCCGCGGCAGCCGCCGCCGTGCCCGGCGCCGCGTCGGGGAAGGTGAGCAGCAGCGTCGGCGTGCGGTGCGCGGCCCGCGAGCGCAGCACCACGCCGGGCAGCTCGGCGAGACCCTCCTCGAGGCGCTCGCGCAGGCGGTCCTCGTGGTCCTCGACCGCGGTCATCGCGGCGACCAGCCGGGACCGTCGGTCCGGGTGGGCGGCCCCGTGCGGCGCGAGCGAGGCCAGGAAGTCCACCGCAGCGGTGGCCCCGGCCATCAGCTCGTAGGGCAGGGTCCCCAGCTCGAAGCGCTCGGGCACCTCGTCGGTCGAGGGCGCCAGCTTGTCGGGGTGCAGGGTCTCGAGCAGCTCCGGGGACGCCGCGAGCGCCGAGCAGTGGGGCCCGAGGAACTTGTACGCCGAGCACACGTAGAAGTCTGCGCCGAGCGCCGCGACGTCCACGGGCGCGTGGGCGGTGAGGTGCACGCCGTCGACCCACACCAGCGCACCGGCCTCGTGCGCCAGCGCGCTGATCGCCGGCACGTCGGGGCGGGTGCCGATGAGGTTCGACGCGCCGGTCACGGCCACCAGGCGCGTGCGATCGGTGAGCACGGCGCGCAGGTGCTCCGGCGTCAGCTCGCCGGTCTCGGGGTCGAAGTCGAGCCAGCGCACCCTCGCTCCGGCGCGCTGGGCGGCGATGACCCAGGGTCGGACGTTGGCGTCGTGGTCCAGGCGCGAGACCACCACCTCGTCGCCCTCGTCCCAGCCGGCGGACAGCGTCCGTGCGAGGTCGAACGTCAGCTGGGTGGCGCTGCGGCCGAGGACCACGCCGCGCGGGTCGGCGTTCAGCAGGTCGGCCATGGACGCGCGGAAGCTCGCGACGATCGCCTCCGACGCCTGGGAGGCGGCGGTCAGCCCGCCCCGGTTGGCGGTCGGCGCGGTCAGCGATGCGGCGATCGCTTCGGCGACCTCGCGGGGGACCTGGGTGCCGCCGGGGGAGTCGAAGTGCGCGACGCCCGCCTCCAGCGCGGGGAAGCGGGCGCGGACGGCGGCGACGTCGTAGGCGCCGGCGCTGACGGACGTCGCGTCGGTGGTGGTCATCGGTGGTCCTCCTCGGTGGTGCGGGTGGTGGTGGCGATCGGTCGGGCAGGGTCGCGGCTCCACTGCGACCAGGACCCGGGGAAGAGCCGGCCCGCCCCGAGCCCCGCGTGCTCCATCGCGAGCAGGGTGTGGCAGGCGGTGACGCCGGACCCGCAGGAGGAGACGACGTCGACCTCACCGGTGATCCCGGCGGCCGCGAAGCGCTCGCGCAGCACCTCGACGGGGAGCATCCGCCCGTCCGCGCCGACGTTCTCGCGCGCCGGCAGGCTCACCGCACCGGGGACGTGGCCGGCGCGCGGGTCCAGGGCGTCGGGGGCGCCGGCCCAGCGCTCGGCGGGGCGTGCGTCGAGCAGCACCGTGCGCGGCGCGGCGTCGTCACCCGGAGCACGGCCGTCGACGACCGGCGCCGAGCGGCCGGCGCTCGCGGCATCATCGATGTCGGCGAGGCGATCGGCAGGCCAGTCCCTCGGGGTGAACGTGGCCGGTGCGCGCTGCACGGTCTCGGTGGTGACGGGGCCGGTCCACGCGGTGATCCCGCCGTCGAGCAGCGCGGCGCCGTGCCCGGTGACCCGCAGCATCCACACGAGGCGCGCGGCGATCACCCCGCCGGCGTCGTCGTAGGCGACCACCACGTCGTCGTCCCCGATGCCCAGCGCCCCCATCGCGGCGGCGAAGTCTGCCGGCTCCGGGAGGGGATGACGGCCCGCGCCGTCGGAGGGGGCCCCGGCCAGGACGTCGTCGACGCTGACGAAGACCGCCCCGGGCAGGTGGCCTGCGTCGTACGCCTCGCGCGAGGAGCGGCCGTCGGGGTACCAGCGGACGTCGGCGAGCACGGCGCCGGGGTGCTGCTCGAGCCATGCCGCGTCGACGACCGGGGGAGTCATGGCGCTGAGTCTGGCCCCAGCACCCTGCGGCCGTCGAGCTGCGCCACGTCGACCCCGAGCGCTGCGGCGTTGCTCCGCATCTCGTCCAGGGTCAGCAGCTCGACCTCGGAGCTCTCCCGTCCCTCCTCGTAGTGCGCCACGACGAAGGGGGCGAAGATCGGGACGGCGAGGGCGACCTGGCCTCGCGCGGGTGCGTGGACGTCGCCCTCCTCGATGAGGCCCTGCCTGATCCACGACAGCTCTTGCAGCCGTCGTCCCAGCGTCCCCGACAGCACCCTCGCGGAGGCGCGCCCACCGTGGAGGGCCAGCGCAGCGAGGTACTCCATCTGCCGGTCGGGCATCCGGTCCCACCGGGGCCCGAGCGTGCGCCGGGTGAGGTCGTGCTCGACGAGCGGCAGGGCGCGGGCGACGTCGTCGACGCCGATCGTGTCCGGGCTGGCAGCGACGGACCACACGGTGTCGGCGAAGAGCTGCAGGTGAGCGGGGTAGCCGTTGCTGACGCGCACGATGGTCGCTGCCGCGTCGGGGTGCCACGCGACGCCAGCGCGCCTCGCCGGCTCGACGATGGCGTACGTCGCGTCGGGCGGCGGCAGCGAGACGGAGAGGTGCTCGACGACGAACAACCGGTCGGGGTGGGTCACCCCTGCCGCCCGGAGGACCTCCACGGTGTGGGGCAGTCCCGTGCCGGCGAAGACCACCGAGGACTCGGGATGGTCGACGGTGAGGCGGTGCAGCGTGGCCGCGAGCAGCGCGAGGTCGTCACCCGAGACGACCTGGAGCTCGTCGACGGTGAGCAGCAGCCCGCCGTTCGGGGCGTCGCGCCGAACCTGGCCAGCCAGCTCCGCGAGGGCCTCGGCCAGGGTGCTGGCGTCCACGCTGGTGCCTCCGGGCGCGCCGGCATGGGTCGAGACACCGGCGCTGACCCCTGCCACTCCGACGCTGATGCTCGCGACCCGGTCGAAAGCACGCTTGGCTCGGGTCCACGGCCCTGAGCGGGACGCACGGCGGCTCTCGGCGCGTTGGAGCAGCGAGCCGACGAGCCCGGACCTGCCGGCCACCGCCTGGAGGTTCACCACCTTGAAGCCGGCAGCCACTGCCATCCGACCGTAGGTGGTCAGGGTGACGGTCTTGCCCACGCCGCGGGGGCCGAGGAGGACCACGTCCTGCGCCCTGGCTCGCCCGACGGCAGCCACCTCACCCAGAGCGCGCTGGAAGTCCTGGAGGAGAAGGTCCCGGCCTGCCAGCACGGGAGGGAGCGTCCCGGCGCCGGGCGTGTAGAGGCCGCGCCGCATGATCGCCCACCTATACTCCCCTATACAACCGCGGTTGTATAGGTGAGTATAGGTGGGCGGGTCAGCAGTGCTGACGCCGTCAGCCGTCTCCACCCACGTCTCTCCTCAGGCACGGCCCCAGTGCTCGTAGGGCGTCGAACCGGGGCGGAACCCGTGCTCCGCGACCATCGCGGCGGTCTCGACGAAGGCGTGCGCCAGGTCCTCCGGGCGGTGGGCATCGCTGCCGAAGACGACAGCCTGACCGCCCGCGTCGCGCCACCAGTCCACGAACCTCTCGCTCATCGGCAGCCGGGTGTTCACCTCCATCGCCCGTCCCGACGCGGCCAGCGCCGAGAGGGCGGCGCGGGCGTCGTCCTCGAAGTCGCCCCACGGGATGTGCCCCGCGTCGCGCGGCCAGTGCCGCAGCGGGTAGTCGACGTGGCCGAGCACCTCGAAGGGCGCGTCGGAGGCTGCCATCAGCGCGACCTCGGCGAGGTAGTCGCGGACCACCTGGACCGGCGTGCGCTGGGCGTAGCCGTCACCGGCCTCGAGGTAGCCCGGCCCGCGGAGGTCCTCCAGGGTGTGCACCGACCCGACGA
>JARIBR010000143.1 GCA_029258695.1 Quadrisphaera sp. | reverse complement strand
CCCGCCGACCGCTGGCGACGCTGACCGGGCGGGACCACCTCGTGGCCGCCTGGGCGGGGGTGGTGCTGCTCACCCGCACCCACGAGCGCGCGGCGGCGGCCACCCACGTCGACGGACCGGCGCCGGCGCGGCCTGCCGCACCCGCCTGCCCGTACCCCTGTGAGACGCCGTGACGTCTCGCCGTGACGCCGCTCAGGCGGTGACTGTCAGTCGGTGACGGCCAGGATCGGGCGCCGCACCGCCAAGGCCAGTGCCACCAGGCCGGCCACCAGCGCGGCGACCAGGAAGGCGGCGGTGTAGCCGCGGCCGCCAGGGCGGCCATCGCGGCGGCGATGACGCCCAGGCCGGTAGCCATGCCGGCCCAGCGCGGGCGCGCCAGCCACCCCCGGCCCGTGGTGGAGCCGATGACGACCATGATCGAGAACGGCAGCAGCACCAGTCCGGTGACCGCGGGGCGCAGCTCCAGGACGTCGGCGGCCACGAGCGCGACCAGGGTGCCGGAGGCGGACGTGGTGGCGGTGTTGGTGAAGGCCACGCCGCACGCGAGGACGAAGGAGCGGTTCGTCATCGCGGCCCAGCCCAGCAGGGGGTCGCGCCCGACGCGCTGGGTGACCCCGAAGGCGGCCAGGAGCAGCGCGGCGCCGGCGAGCATGACCGACGCCCGCACCGTCGTGGCGGCAAGGTCGGTGAGCTGGCCGGCGCCGCCGACGAGCAGCACCAGGCCGGCGACAACGGTGACGGTGCCGACGAGGTCGAGCCCGCGCGCCCGACGTCGGCGGGCTCCGTCCGCCGGGACCACCCGCCAGGCGGCCACGGTCAGCAGCGCGGCGACGGCGGCGAGCAGCCAGAACACCGCGCGCCACCCGGCGGCCTCGACGAGGAGCCCGCCGGCGCCGAAGCCCAGCGCGCCGCCGCCGGCCGCGGCCGCGGTCCACGCGCTGGTCGCGGTGTGCCGCGCGGGCCCGGTGGGGAAGGCGGTGGTCACCAGGGCGAGGGCGGCGGGGGTGACCAGCGCCCCGCCGAGGCCCTGGAGGGCGCGCCCGGCGAGCAGCACGGCGCCGGTGGGCGAGAGGGCGCACACCAGCGCGCCGGCCAGGGAGACGGCGGGGCCGGCGAGGAGCAGGCGCCGGCGACCGATGACGTCGGCGAGGCGCCCGGCGGTGAGCAGCAGCGCGCCGTAGAGCACCGCGTAGAGGCTGATGACCAGCTGCAGCTGCCCGCCGGCAAGGCCCAGGTCGGCGGCGACCACGGGCAGCGCGACGATGATCACGGTGACGCCGAGGACCTCGAGGACCTGCGCGCCGCACACGACGGCCAGCAGGACCACCTCGCGGGTCGTCACCGGCCTCGGCCTGCTGGGTCGAGGGTCGCGGGCGCGGGAGCGATCATGGTTCGATCGTCACCAGCGCGGGGGAGGCCGACGCCGGCGACGACGACGTCGGCGTGCTCCCAGGACCGGTGCTCGTCCATGAACCGCAGCTCCTCGGACTGCCACCGGTGCCTTCGACGAACAGCCACCGCGTACCGGTGGGCACCTCGAGCGCGCCGTCACGTACCCGCTGGTCCCGCGCGGGAGGTCGGCACCTCACCGCCCGTCCCTCGCGCGCCGGGTGCAGGATGCCGTCGATCAGCAGGTCGCTCCAGCCGGCGAAGGAGTGGTGCCACGCCACGTCGTGGGTGTGCCCGACAGCGCCGGGCGGCGCTGCGTGGGCCGGGCGGGCCAGGCGGGTGGACGTGCCGCTGCTGCCGCGCCCGGCGCCGCCCCACACCACCCGTCGCCTCGGGGCCATGGAGCGACGACGAGGGGCGCGACGTGCTCCGGCGCTCAGTCCGCGTCCAGGCCGTCGGCGGAGCTCGGCGGGGTGCGCGCGATGACCAGCAGCCACGCCCCGCCGCTCAGGCACCCGAGGGTCAGCAACCACGCGGTGGGACCGGCCCACACCGGCATGGGGGCGAGGGTGAACCGGTCGAGCTGGACCGCGACGGCGGCGAGCAGCGCGAGCACCCCGAGGACGGTCAGGGACGCGCGGCGGCTCACCACCGCTCCTCCTCGATCAGGTCCGCGCACGCGAAGGACAGGTTCTGGACGAGGGTCGGCAGGCCCAGTCCGGTGGCGAAGCGGGTGGCGGGCATCATCGGCGCGCCCAGGTGGCCGAAGGTGGTGATCTCCCGGTTCAGACCGATCAGGGTGCCGTTCTCGTCCTCGGTCAGGTCCAGGGTGTACGAGCCGCCGTAGCGCTGGCCCCACCACATCTCCCAGCGCACCCGCTCCGCGGTGGCCGCGGTCAGCACCAGGTCCAGCGGCCCGCCGGCGCGGCCGGTGTCGACCCGGGTCTCGTGGCGTCCGTCGACCGCGGTGAGCCCGCTGTCCGGTGACGACAGCCACCGGCTGGTCGTCTCCAGGTCCGTGGCCGCATGGTGGACCAGGTGGCGCGGCGCGGACGTCCAGTGCTCCAGGCGCAGGGAGCTGACGCACCGACCGCGCCTGCCCGGCGTCGAGGAGGCGACGCGGACCGTGGTGGGGGTGCGCCAGCGCGTCGTGGAGGCGGCGAGGTCGCGGGTGAGGGCGCCGACGTCGACGCCGGCGCGCTGCAGCACCTCGTGCGCCGTCCTGGAGGGCTCGGCCAGCAGGGCGGTGAGGTAGTCCCGCTCGGTGGACCGGCGCGGCAGCGCTCTGCAGAGGCGATCGGCGCGCGGGGTCATCGGGGCGTGGCCGGCCGCACGGTGGTGGAGCTCGTCGGCAGGTCGCGGTGGCACCGGCGCCAGGGCGTCGACGTCGACCCCGAGCGAGCCCAGGGCGTTGGCGTCGACATCGCGCGCAGCGCGTCGTCCGGTGGCCAGGGTGAGGCCGTGACGGGCGAGCAGGCGGGCGGCGGGCCCGCCGGACGCGGCGAGGCCGAGCAGCAGGTGGTCCACGTCGACGAACGCCTCGCGCATCCTCACGGCCTCGCGCCAGGAGGCGTTGCCCCAGACCACCGCGGAGCGCAGGCTCATCGCGCACCACCGTGGCGCGGCGCCAGGTCCGGCCGGATGCGGGAGCGGTACTTCTTGTGGACCGCCTGCCGCGAGACCCCCAGGGCCTCTCCGACATCGACCCACCCCAGTCCCGCGGCCAGCGCCGCCTCGACCTGGCGCAGCTCCAGGGTGTCGGTCAGGCGCCGCAGGGTGGCGACCGCCCGCAGCCCCGCTCTCGGGTCGCCAAGGTCGCTGGCCCGCGTCAGGACCTCCATCGTCTCCATGTCGAGCACCCTAAGTTGACATGAAAGGCATGTCAACGAACTTTGCTGCCGGGTGGGCCGTGCTGCGACGTCGGGTGGTGACCCGGTGATCCGCAGAGCGGGTCCGCGGGTACCTCGACGCCCACGCCGGCAGCGACGACCAGCCACCACCGCCGCGCAGGAACCGTGGTCGGGTCACTTCCTGGTCTGATGTCCACCCTGAGCCGCTCCGGGCCGGTCGGAGGACAAGCTCGAGGTCGGCGGTGAAACACCCGGGCCGCTGCCGGACATGGAGGGGCATGGAGCCCATGACGGTCCCTCTCCCTGAGCCGGGGCGCGAGGAACGCTTCCGCGCGCTGTTCGTGGCCGCGCACCCGGACGTGCTGCGCTTCGTGGCCCGCCGCGCCCATCCCAGCCACGCCGAGGACGTCGTGGCCGACGCCTTCACCGCCGCCTGGCGACGCTTCGACGAGGTGCCGCCCCGGCCCGACGAGGCGCGGGCCTGGCTGTTCGGCATCGCCCGCAACTGCCTGCTGAACACCGCGCGCAGCCAGGGGCGGCGCGACGCGCTGGCGGTGCGCGTGGCGCAGCGCGCCGACGTGCTCGCCACCCCCGACGGCGACCCCGACGTGGTGGCCGAACGCCTGGACCTGGCCGCCGCGTGGCGGCGGCTGCCCGAGACCGACCAGGAGGCGTTGTCCCTCACCGTCTTCGACGACCTCACCTCCGCCCAGGCCGCCCGCGTGCTGGGCACCACGCCCACCGCCTACCGCCTGCGGCTGATGCGCGCCCGCCGCGCCCTGCGCCGCGAGCTGGAGACCGGCCCCTCCCCCCGCTTGAGCCTGGAGACGTCATGAGACCCGACGACACCGTCCTGCGCACCCTCGATGCCGCCCCCGAGGCGCTGAGCCCCACCGAGCACGAGCGCGCCGCAGACTTGCTGGAGCGGATCGTCTCCGAGGCCGCACCATCACCCGCACCGTCACCCGCACCGTCACCTGAGCCGCAGCGGCGCCCGCGCGTGCAGTTCCGCGACCGACCGGGCCGTCGATGGCGCTCACGCCGGCTGCTCATCGCGCCCCTGGCCGTGCTCGCGCTGGTCGCCGCCGCGGTGCTCGCGCCCGGCCCCGGACCGGAGCGGACCGCGCAGGCCTCGTGGACCGCGGTGCCCACCGCGGTGGACGACCAGAGCCTGGACGCCGCCGCGTCGCGGTGCCAGCGCGAGGTCGCGGGGGTCGGCAGCCAGGTCGACGGCGCGACCCCTCTCGACCCGAGCGAGGCGCGCCAGGTCCTCGCTGAGCGCCGCGGCGACGTCGTGCTGGTCGTGCACTGGTCCCCCACCACGGACACCACCGTCCGGTGCGTGGTGCACAGCCCGGTCGGCAGCGACGACGTGGACTCCCTCAGCCTCTCGTCCACCGGCGGGGGCGGGGCGACGGCGCCGCCGGCGGGGACGTTCGTCCCCGGAGGGATCTCGGACAGCACGGGAGGCGCCCAGGAGCTCCTGCAGGAGCGCCGGTCGTGGTGGAGGTCCACCGCCGACCGCCTCCTCGGCGACCTCGACGCACCGCACCCCTTCCAGGGCTCGGTCGTCGACGGCCTGGTGGGCGAGGGGGTGACCGGCGTGAGCGTCCACGCCGGCGCGTACACCACGGAGGCGACCGTGGCCGACGGGAAGTACGTCGCGTGGTGGCCGGGCACCGCGCTGGACTGCGCGATGCAGGACAGCGGGGTCCCTCGGTGCGACCCGATCATGACCTACGACCTGCACCTGGCCGACGGGACCACCGTGCTCGACGCCCAGCCGGCCGAGCTCGGCTGACCGGCCAGGCCTGGCCGGTCAGGCCCAGCCGGCCAGGCGGACCCGGCCCCTGTGCGATACCGGCGCGGTCGCGATGACAGGCCTTCGGAGTTACTAGGTTGCATCGACGGGTAGTGGTTGTTGCCGTCTTGGCATGACGAACGACGAGGGGTGGCCGCCGCAGTGGCTGCGAGGACCGCTGCCGGTGTGCGTGCTGCGCGTGCTCGCGGCGCGGCCGGCGCACGGGTACGCGGTGGCCGGTGAGCTGGAGCGTCTGGGCCTGGGCTCGCTGACCGGCGGGACGCTGTACCCGGTCCTCGCTCGCCTGGCGCGCGACGGGTACCTCACCTCGGAGTGGACCCCGGGCGAGGGCGGGCCGGGGCGCAAGGTCTACGCCCTGACCGACGCCGGCGCCCGTGAGCTGGAGGAGCAGTCCGCGAGCTGGCGACGCTTCGCGGCCGTCACCGCCGGCGCCGCGGCCCCGGCCGGCGAGCAGGTGGGGGAGCGGGAATGACGTTCGAGCAGGACCTGGCGATGCTCGCGCCCAGCGTCGAGACGCACTGGCGCGACGACTTCATCCTCGAGCTGCGGCTGCGCGGGGTGCGCGGAGCAGTGATCACTGATGCCCTGGCCGAGGTCGAGACGCACTGCCACGAGAGCGGTCAGAGCGCCGCGCAGGCCTTCGGGCCGGCGAAGGACTACGCCCGGGCGCTGGAGCTCCCCGACGAGAGCGGGTGGACGCCCGCGCAGCTGGTGCGCACCTGGAGCGCGATGCTGCTCCTGCTCGCCGGGGTCGGGCTGAGCATCC
>JARIBR010000034.1 GCA_029258695.1 Quadrisphaera sp. | reverse complement strand
ACATCTTGTCGATGATGACCTCGACGCCCCCGAAGTCGCGCGCCGCGTCGCCGTCGAGGAACCGCTCGTCGAAGTAGAGCTGGTAGATCAGCCCCGAGCAGCCGCCCGGCTGCACGGCGACGCGCAGACGCAGGTCGTCACGGCCCTCCTGCTGGAGCAGGGTCGCGACCTTCTGCGCCGCGACGTCCGTGAGCTCGACGCCGTGCGCCGGGGCCGGGGTGTCGCTCGAGGTCTCCGTCGAGGTGGTCGGGGTGGTCGCTGTCTCGCTCACGAGGCCTCCTGGTAGTCGGGGAGCCGGGTCGGCTCCTGCCCTGTGGCGCTGGCTCGGTGGCGGTCCGGACGGACCGTCACCGCGCGCCCGCGGGTCCACGCCGTGGACAACGGCAGCGCGCCCCGTCGTGTTCCCGGCACCGGCCTGCGGGCGGGGAGCCGGTGCTCATCAGCCCTCGACCGTCCGGCCCAGCGACAGGAGCAGGCGGGCCTCGGCCTCGCTCGCCCGGTCGAGCACCGACAGGTCGAGGGACTCGTCGTGCCCGTGGGCGCGCGTGTCGGGGTCCTCCACGCCGGTGACCAGCACCGAGGCCTCAGGGTACGCCGCGACGAGGTCGGCGATGAAGGGGATCGAGCCGCCGATCCCGGTCTCGGCCACGCTCGCGCCGCCCCAGGCCGCCGACAACGCCTCGCGGGCCGCGTCGTGGACGCGGGAGGTGGTGTCCGCCGAGAAGGGTTGACCCGACGCGCGCATCGTCACCTCGACGCGAGCGCCCCACGGCGCGGTCGCCACCAGGTGGTCCCGCAGCGCGGCGAAGGCGTCGCCGGGCTGCTGGCCCGGCGCGACCCTCAGCGAGAGCATCGCCGTGGCGCGGGGGGCGAGGGTGTTCGACGCGTCGGCCAACGGCGTGAGGTCCGTGCCGACGACCGTCACCGACGGGCTGCGCCACAGGCGAGCGGCCAACGGTCCGCGACCGAGCAGCTCCACGCCGTCGAGCACGCCGGCGCTCTGGCGCAGCGCGTCCTCGCCCACCTCCACGTCCGGGGCGTCCCCGACGTGGAGCCCTGCGACGGCCAGCGACCCGTCGTCGGCCCGCAGGCGGTCGAGCAGGCGCACCAGGGCCGTGGTCGCGTCGAGGACCGGGCCCCCGTTGAGGCCCGAGTGCACCGCGTGGTCCAGCGTGGAGACGGTCACCTCGGCGTCGACGAGGCCGCGCAGCGAGGTCGTCAGCGAAGGACGGTCGACGCTGACGTTGTCGGAGTCGGCGACGACGATGACGTCGGCGCGCAGCTCCGCGGTCCGCTCGGCCAGCATCGCGGTGAAGGACGGCGAGCCGACCTCCTCCTCCCCCTCCACGAAGACGGTGACGCCGACGCCCTCGTCGGGAGCCCACGTGGGCAGCACCGCCCGGAGCGCGGAGACGTGCACGGCGATCCCGGCCTTGTCGTCGGCGGCCCCGCGCGCGAAGAGCCGGCCGTCTCGCTCGGTCGGCTCGAAGGCGGGGGTGGTCCACCCCTGCGCGGTGCCCGGGGGCTGGACGTCGTGGTGGGCGTAGAGCATCACGGTCGGCGCACCGGGGGGCGCCGGGCGGCGCCCGATGACGGCAGGGGCCCCCGGTGAGCCGTCGGGGCGGGGCGCGCGCACCACGGTGGTCTCCAGGCCCAGCTCGTCGAGCAGGTCCGCCACCGCCCGGGCGCTGGCCTCGACGTCGTCGCGGCGCGCGGGGTCGGCGGAGACGGACTCGATGCGCACGAGCGCCTCGAGGTCGGCCCGTCGGCGGGACCGGCCCCGGGCGAGCGCCCCGAGGACCTGCTCGAGGCGCTCCGCGGAGCCGGTGCGGCTGGGTGGCACGTTCTGCTCGTCGTCCATCCCGTCACGGTATCCAGGCGGTCCTGCCCGCGGCGCACCTCACCTACGCTGCTCTCGTGGCGCTGAAGCGGACGAGCAGGACCTCGCAGGACCGGGACGACAGGGAGCACGTCGACGCTCGCGCGGTCGACGTCGTCGAGGAAGCCCCGCGCCCACGTCCGGTGGGCAAGGGACGCCCCACGCCGTCGCGGGCCAGCGCGCAGGCGGCGCGGCGCCGTCCCCTGGTCCCCGGCAACCGCAAGGAGGCGGCACGCACGGAGCGTCAGCGGTCGCGTGAGTCGCGGGCGAAGGCGCGGGCGGGTGCGCTCGCCGGCGACGACCGCTACCTGCCGACGCGCGACCGCGGGCCGGTGCGCCGGCTGGTGCGCGACGTCGTCGACTCCCGGTACAACATCGGCGAGAACCTCCTGATCATCGCCTTCGTGGTGCTCATCGGGAACCTCGTCGGGACGGCGCTCGCCGCCGGTGACCCCGCGGCGCAGGCCACGGTGGGGATCGTGGCCAACGCGGTGCTCCTCTCGCTGGTGATCACCATCGTCGTCGACGGCGTCCTGCTGCGCCGGCGCGTCCGTGCGGCGGTCACCGACCGCTTCGGCGCCGAGGCCGCCGGCGAGAAGGGTCTGACGTTCTACGCCGTCATGCGGGCCCTGCAGCTGCGACGCGGGCGGACCCCGGGGGTCGCGGTGGCGCGCGGAGAGGCGCCGAGGCCCACCCGCTGAGCTCGGCTCGCTACGACCGGCGAGGGCCCTCGCGTCGACGCGTTCCCCGCGCGCCGGCAGCCCTCCGGCGTCCGTCGCCGGGCAGGACGCCGCCCCGCGTGCTCGTGGCCGCGCTCACGGTCTGGTGGCGAGCTCGAGGAGGCCCTGGACCCTCGTGCCGTCGCGGCGCAGCTGGGCGCACTCGACACCGCTGGCGACCAGGGCCCGCCACGACTGGCCCATCCACGTCTCGGCGTCGACCTGGGCGCTGAAACCCTCCGTGGGCTGGCGCGGGCGCACCCGCCGGCCGTCCCCTGCGGCGCGGGGCACCGGTGAACCGTCGAAGCAGGCGTACTCCCAGGTCCAGAGGCTCACACCGTCACGGTATCCGCGCCCGGGATCCCCGCCGGCGTCAGCCCACCGGTGTCGCCACGGGCGCCCACCGGCCGTGGGTACCCTCCGCCGGTGGGACTGGGAGACGGGGCGCCGTGGTGGTCGGGATACGAGTGGTGGACCGACGCCGACCTCGCCGCGGGCGCCGCGGGGGCCGGCGCCGAGCCCGCCGAGCCGGCGGCGATCGCCGCGCTCGGAGCGGTCGACCTCGCCTCGGCGCTGTGCGAGCAGGTGGCCGAGGCGCGGCTCTGGCGGGGGCGCGGTCCCCGGCTGCTCCTCGTCGACCTCGACAACCTCCGTGCCGGCCCCACCCGCTGGCAGGCCCGGATGGCGGCGATCGTCGAGCTCAGCCGGACCAGCGACGAGGTGGTGCTGGCCGGTCAGGTGGGCGCCGTCGAGCGGGCCCGCCCCCACCTCGCGGGCCTGGCCTCGCGCGCCATCGCGGTGCCCGACGGCAGCGACCTCGCCGACCACGCCCTGCTGGAGGGCGCTGCCGCGTTCGCGGCCACGCTCACCGCTGGCGCCGAGGGCCCGGGGAGGGCGCACCTCGGTCAGGTGGTCGTGGCGAGCAACGACGGCATCTTCGCGGACCTCGTCGACCTCGGCTGGTCCTTGACCGTCCTCAGCCCCGGCAGCCACGCGCTGTCGGACCGGCTGCGTGACGCGGCGAGCACCACGCTCGACCTCGTGGACGCAGAGCGCGCCGCGACGAGACGCTGGCGCTCCCGCAACCTCCGGGCGACGGCGCGGAGCCGCTCGTCGGCTAGGCGCAGCGCAGCAGCACCGCGATCATCGCGCGCCGCTCGGGCTCGGTGATGCTGAGCTCGTACCTGCTCTTCACCGCGATCTGCCGAGCCACGTAGGGGCACCGGTAGGCCGGGTCGGGGGGGACCCACGCCGAGGCGTCCGAGCCGGACTTCTCCTCGTTGAGCGATCCCTCGACCGCCAGGAGGTTCAGGGGGTCGTTCGCGAAGGCGAGGCGGCGCGAGCGGGGCCACGCCGCGGCGCCGGAGCGCCACGCGTCCGAGAGGGCGACGACGTGGTCCACCTGGACGGCCCCGCTCGACGCGCCGCGCACGAAACCCACCGTCTCCCCCGAGTACGGGTCGAGCAGCGTCCCTGCCAGGAGGACGCACGTCCCCCTCTCCCCGCGCACCGCGACGAGGTCGCGCGCCAGGACGTCGTTGCGGGTGTCGCACCCGTTGCCGTCGACGTCGCTCCACGGAGCGCCGAAACGTGCCCGCTCGTAGCGCGGCACACCGCCCGCGGCCCGCGAGCGCAGGGAGCGCAGCTGGGCCAGCGCCGACCCCGGCGGTGCGTCGGCCAGGGCCGCTGCGGCCTCGCGCGGCCCGACCGGGGCGGGGGCGTGGCCCGAGCCGCCCTCGCCGGGCCAGGTTCCCGGCGCCACGAGGGCGGCCAGCAGGACGAGCGCCGCGACGACGACGACCACCACGCGGGAGCGCGAGGTCACGGGGCTGACGGGCACCGGCGCAGGCTAGGTCTCCGACGACCGCCGGCCGGGCGGCCGCGGACCACCCTGTGGACGCCCGCTCGGCGACGAGCCGGCGTGTGGACGGCCGGGCTACGGTGGCGACACCGGGAACCGCCGCCGCTGCGCGCCCCCGGTCCCGTCCGCCCGTCGTTGAAGGAGCTCGCGTGAGCACTCTCGTCACCACGTCCAAGCCGCTGTCCGCGGTGCGCGCCGACGCGCTCGTCCTGGCGGTCGCCGCGGCGTCACCGGACACGGTCGAGGCGCCCCGGTCCGAGGAGCCGCGCGTCCTCGGCGTCGACGCCCTGCCGGCGCGCCTGCGAGAGGCGCTGGGCACCGGCGACGCGCTGCGGGCCCTCGGCGTCACGGGTGCCCGCGACCAGGTCGTCCGCCTGCCCGGCGGCGGCGCCGTGGCCGCGCCCGTCGTCGCGCTCGTCGGCCTCGGCCCGGTGCCCGAGGCGCTCCCCGCCGCGGACGCGCTGCGCCGCGCCGCCGGCGCCGCGGTGCGCCAGCTGGCGGGCACCGCCTCGGTGGCGCTGGCGCTGCCCGCCAGCGACGTCGAGCGGGCTGCCGCCGTGGCCGAGGGTGCGCTGCTCGGCGCCTACTCCTTCAGCGCCTACCGCTCCGGTGACCCGTCGCGCACGGCGCCGGTGGAGACCCTCACCGTGGTCTCGGCCGTGGCCGACGTCCGAGAGCTGACCCGCCGCGTCGAGCGCGCGCACGTCGTCGCGGAGGGCGTCGCCCTCACGCGGGACCTCGTGAACACCCCTGCGCTCGACCTGTTCCCCCAGGCCTTCGCCGAGGCTGCCTCGCGCGCCGGCTCCTCGCTGCCCGTCGACGTCACCGTGCTCGACGACGCGCAGCTGCGCGACGGCGGCTACGGGGGCCTCACCGGTGTCGGCCAGGGCTCCGCTCGCGGTCCTCGCCTCGTGCGGGTCGACTACGCCCCGCGAGGCGCCCGCCTGCACGTGGCGCTGGTGGGCAAGGGCATCACGTTCGACTCCGGCGGCCTGTCGCTCAAGCCGCCGACGGCGATGGAGACGATGAAGTCCGACATGGCCGGGGCCGCCGCGGTGCTGGGGGCCGTCTGCGCCCTCGCGCGCCTGGGCGTGCCCGCCCGCGTGACCGGGTGGCTGGCGCTGGCGGAGAACATGCCCTCGGGCGACGCGATCCGCCCGTCCGACGTCCTGACGATGCGCGGCGGCCGCACCGTGGAGGTCCTCAACACCGACGCCGAGGGGCGCCTGGTGCTGGCCGACGCCCTCGTCGCGGCCGGTGAGGACGGGCCGGACGTCGTCGTGGACGTCGCCACCCTCACGGGCGCGCAGGTGGTGGCCCTGGGGGAGCGCACGAGCGCCGTCATGGCCGAGGACGCGGTCTTCGCGGCCCAGGTCCTGGCCGCTGCGGGACGCGCCGGAGAAGACTTCTGGCCCATGCCGCTGCCGGAGGACCTGCGCCAGGGGCTCGAGTCGAGCATCGCCGACGTGAGGAGCACCGCGGGCAGGGAGGGCGGGATGCTCACCGCCGGGCTCTTCCTGCGCGACTTCGTGCCCCGGCGACCCGTGGGCAGCGGTCGCCGGCGCGCGGCCGCCGAGGACGGGCCGCGCGTGCCGTGGGCCCACCTCGACATCGCCGGACCGTCGTTCACCACCGGGAAGGGCCACGGTCCCTCGGGACCGGGCGGGTCCGGCGTGGCGGTGGCCACCCTGGTCGCCCTCGTCGAGGATCTCGCCGGCCGCTGACCACGAGGCTCCCCCGGTGCCGTGCCGTGTCGTGTCGTGCGGTGCCGTGCGCTCAGAGGCTCGGCGCGGTGCCGCCGCGCCGGGTCCGCGCGTTGTAGTCGCGCATGCGCTGGGGGTAGCCGGTGTGGTTGACGTCGTAGACGGGGATAGCCTGCTCCCGGGCGAAGTCCCACGCGACGGCGGGCGAGGGGACCCGGCGCCGCGTCCACTCGCCGTCGGTCGCGATGAGCAGGATCGTCACGGGCGTCTGCGCGTTCTCCGGCTCGACGTAGGCCTCGACGCCGACGCGCGTGGCGATGAAGTCCCGCAGGTGCGCCGAGTCCTCACCGGCAGCCGCTCGCGCCTCCGCCCTCCGCGCGGGTGACGCGGCGGCACCGGACGAGCTGCGACGACGGGAGAACAGGCCCACGTCCCCACGGTAGCCCGTGCGTGGCGCAGCACCTGTGCACCGTGGGAGCGGGGCGTTCTGCCAGGATGGGCGCACACGGCGGCACGCCGCCGCAGCGCCGCGGAGGACGCGGTGAACAGATCCGAGGAGGAGCCCATGGCCGATCAGGCAGACGGCAGCGCAGGCGGAGCCGACGAGTTCGACCTGGTGATCCTCGGCGGGGGCAGCGGCGGGTACGCCGCGGCCTTCCGCGCCGCGGAGCTGGGGATGAGCGTCGCGCTCGTGGAGAAGGACAAGCTCGGCGGGACGTGCCTGCACCGCGGCTGCATCCCCACGAAGGCCCTGCTGCACGCGGCCGAGGTCGCCGACTCCGCCCGCCACAGCGAGCAGTTCGGGGTCAAGGCCTCGTTGGAGTCCATCGACGTGCCGGCGGTGAACAAGTACCGCGACGGCGTGGTCGGCCGCCTCTACAAGGGGCTGCAGGGGCTGGCCAAGGCGCACAAGGTCACCCTGGTCGCCGGAGAGGGTCGCCTCGTGGAGCCCCACGTCGTGGAGGTCGACGGGCGGCGCCTCACCGGTGCGTCCGTCGTCCTCGCCACCGGTTCCACCTCGCGCACGCTGCCCGGGCTGGAGCTCGGCGGACGGGTGCTGACCTCCGACACCGCGCTCTCCCTCGAGCACGTCCCGGACAAGGTCGTCATCCTCGGCGGAGGTGTCATCGGGGTGGAGTTCGCCTCGGTCTGGAAGTCCTTCGGCACCGACGTGACGATCATCGAGGCGCTCCCGCACCTGGTGCCGGCCGAGGACGAGGCCTGCAGCAAGGCCTTCGAGCGCGCCTACCGCAAGCGCGGCATCACCTTCTCCCTCGGCGTCCGCTTCCAGGGCGTCACGCAGGACGACGACGGCGTGCACGTCACCCTGGAGGACGGCAAGACCTTCGACGCCGACTACCTCCTCGTCGCCGTCGGGCGCGGACCCGTCACCTCCGGCATGGGGTTCGAGGAGGCCGGCATCACCCTGGAGCGCGGGTTCGTCACCACCGACGAGCGGCTGCGCACGTCGGTCGAGGGCGTCTACGCCGTCGGCGACATCGTCCCGGGTCTCCAGCTGGCCCACCGCGGCTTCGCGCAGGGCATCTTCGTGGCCGAGGAGATCGCCGGGCTCGCGCCCGTGCCCGTGGTCGACTCCTCGGTGCCGCGCGTGACGTACTCCGAGCCCGAGGTCTCCTCCGTCGGCCTGACCGAGAAGCAGGCGAAGGCGCAGTGGGGCGATGACGCCGTGGCGACCTACGAGTACAACCTCGCGGGCAACGGCAAGAGCCAGATCCTCGGGACGGCCGGGTTCGTCAAGCTGGTGCGCCGCGTGGACGGCCCCCTCGTGGGCATCCACGCCGTCGGCTCGCGGATGGGCGAGCAGATCGGCGAGGCCCAGCTCATCGTGAACTGGGAGGCCTTCCCCGAGGAGGTCGCCCAGCTGGTCCACGCCCACCCGACGCAGAACGAGGCGATGGGCGAGGCTCACCTCGCGCTCGCGGGCAAGCCGCTGCACTCGCACGCCTGAGCGGCGCACCGGGCCCGCGAGGCCCAGCTCGACAGCACGCCTGTACATCCCGCAGAAGCGATGACGAAGGAGACCACGATGGCGGAGTCCGTCAAGATGCCGGCGCTCGGCGAGTCGGTGACCGAGGGCACCGTCACGCGGTGGCTCAAGGAGGTCGGCGAGGAGGT
>JARIBR010000028.1 GCA_029258695.1 Quadrisphaera sp. | reverse complement strand
GACGTTCGCCCGCTCGGGCTACCTGCGCCGCGCCATGGACGCCGGGGTGGCCGGGTACGTGCTGAAGGACGCCCCGATCGAGCAGCTCGCCGCGGTGGTGCGACGGGTCCACGCCGGGGAGCGCGTGGTCGACCCGGCGCTGGCCGTCGCCGCCTGGGACGCCGCCGACCCGCTGACCGACCGCGAGCGCGAGGTGCTCGCCGCCGCGGCGACCGGGCGCCCGCACGGTGAGGTAGCGGCGGCGCTGCACCTCGCCGAGGGCACCGTCCGCAACTACCTGTCGTCCGCGATCGCCAAGACGGGGACGCGCAACCGCGTCGAGGCCGTCGCCGTCGCGACCGAGCGCGGCTGGCTGTGACCGAGGGGCTCACCCTGCTCCAGCCGTCCCCCGTCCAGACCGTCGAGCGGGGATCCGGTGCACGCTGCGGCCGCTGAGCGGGGAGTTGGTGCGCCCCGCAAGCCTCGAGCGGGGAGTCGGTGCGCGCTGCAGCCGCCGAGCGGGGAGTCGGTGCACCCCGCGGGCTTCGAGCGGGGAGTCGGTGCTTGCGACACGCCGAGAGCGGCCACACGAACTCCCCGCTGGAGCTGACCTCACGACCGGGGACCCGCCACCGCGCCTCAGCGCCTCCGCCACGCGGCCCCACGTCCCCGGTCGGCGAGGTACACGGGTTGTCGGAACCCGGCGCGTCTCGACAGATACCCGGCGCGTCTCGGCGGATACCCGGCACACCCCGGTGGATGACCCGGGGCGCTCCGGCCGCCGCAGAGCTGCACGACCACCTCGACCACCTCGACCACCTCGACCACCTCGACCGCGAGGTCACCGCACCCGGTGGACCCTCAGGCGTGCTGGGCGGTCCAGGCGGCGTGCAGGCGGCTGTACGGCCCGCCCGCCTGAGCCAGCTCGGCGGCCGCGCCGACCTCGACGATCCGCCCGGCGTCGACCACCACCACGGAGTCGGCCGCCTCGGCGGTGGACAGCCGGTGGGCGATCGCCACGGACGTCCGGCCGTCGAGCAGCCCGGCGAGCGCCCGCTGCAGGCGCACCTCGGTCACCGGGTCCACCGAGGACGTCGCCTCGTCGAGGACCAGGAGGTCCGGCCCCGCGAGGTGAGCCCGGGCGAGCGCGACGAGCTGGCGCTCCCCGGCGGACAGCCGGCCGCCGAGCTGGCCCACCTCGGTGTCCAGGCCGTCGGGCAGCGACGCCACCCACCCCGTGAGGCCCAGCTCGCCCAGGGCGCGGTCGACGTCAGCGCCGCTGGCCCCCGGCCGGCCGAACGTGAGGTTCTCGCGGATCGTGGTCTCGAAGAGGAACCCCTCCTGCGGCACCACCTGGACTCGCCGGTGCAGGCTCTCCTCGCGCAGCTCGCGGGCGTCGACCCCGGAGAGCAGGACGCGCCCGTCGTCGGGGTCGACGAGGCGGCAGATGAGGCGGGTGAGCGTCGTCTTGCCGGACCCCGTCTCCCCCACCACGGCGACCGACGCCCCGGCGGGCACCCACAGATCGACGTCGGTCAGGACGGTGGGGCCGCGCTGCCCCCTGCCGCCGGAGCCACTGGCGCCGCCGGGATCATCGGCGTTCCCCGGACCGTCGGCGGAGCCGCTCGGAGCAGGGGCGGCGTCCGTGTCGTCGGGGTCGCGGCCGTCAGCCCCGGCCGCCCCAATTCCCTCTGAGCGCGGGTAGTGGAAGCTCACCCCCTCCAGCCGCACCGAGACCGGACCCGCTGGCAGGTCCACCCCGTCGGGCCCGAGGTCGGCGACGGCCACGGGCGTCTGCAGCACCGCGAGCACCCGGCGCCACCCCGCGAGGGCGTTCTGCAGCTCGTTGAGGGTCTCGGTCAGCGCCAACACGGGCTGGGTGACGAGGTTGGTGATGAACAGGAACGCCAGCAGCCGCCCCAGCGTGATGTCCCCGGCGAGGCCCAGCAGGGTGCCGCCGACGAGCACCGCGCAGGTGACCAGCCCGTTGGTCGCCAGGCCCGCCCCCGACGTCGCCGCGGTGGCGACCTGCGCGCGGGTCGCCGAGCGCCGGTGGTCCTCCACGCTCGCGTCCAGCGCGCGCCACGTGCGCTCCGCGGCGGCGTGGGCCCTGATGGTCTCGGCGCCGACGACGGCCTCGGAGACGCGCGCCAGCACGTCGCCGTAGCGCGTGCGCACCACGGCGTAGCGCCTCGCGACGCGCCGCTGCAGCGGTCGCAGCGCCAGCAGCAGCGGGAGGTAGCAGGCCAGCACGATGAGCGCGAGCTGCCAGGAGAGCACCACCATGACGGTGACCGCGACGCCCAGCTGCCCCAGGGAGAGGATCAGGACGAGCCCGCCGGTCTGCAGGAACGTCGAGATGGTGTCCACGTCGGTGGTCACCCGCGCCACGAGCGACCCGCGCCGCTCCCCGCCCTGGGTGAGCACCGCGAGCCGGTGCACGTGGTCGAAGGCCTTGGTGCGCAGCGTCGCGAGCCCCGCCTCCGTCGCGCGGAAGACGCGGACGTTGACGCGATAGCTGAGCAGCCCGGTGAGCAGCACGACGGCCGCGGCCACGACCACGGTGACCACCACGCGGGGCACGTCCGGCCCGCCGGCGGCGTTCACCCCGCGGTCGATGGTCTGCTGGACGGCGATCGGGACGGCCACCTTGCCCAGCGTCGTCAGCGCCGCGAGCACGAGGGTCAGGCGCAGCCCGTCGAGCATCTCGGGGGTCAGGGCGACGGCGCGGCGCAGCGTGGAGCGTGGGCGACCCGTCACCGCGGTCGTCGTCGTGCTCATGACGCCACCGCCCGCTCAGCGGCGGCGCGAACGTAGGCCGTGACGAGCTCGCGGTACCCCGCGTCCCGCTCCTCCAGGTCGGCGGGCCGGCCCCGGTCGACCACGGCGCCGCCCTCGAGGTGGACCACCTCGTCGGCGAGCGCGATGGTCGCCGGCCGGTAGGCGACGACGACGACGGTCGGCGGCGCGGCGCCGGTGGAGGTGCGCAGGGCGTCGAGCACCTGGCGCTCCACGGTGGGGTCCAGCGCGGAGGTCGCGTCGTCGAGGACGAGCAGGCGGGGGCGGCGCACCAGGGCGCGGGCGATCGCCAGGCGCTGGCGCTGACCACCGGACAGGGAGGTGCCCCGCTCCCCCACGGGCGTGTCCAGGCCCCGGGGCAGGGCGGCCACGAAGGCGTCCGCGCTCGCGGCGCGCAGCGCGGCCCACACGGCGTCGTCGTCGACGCGCGCGTCGCCCTCGAGACCGAGGGTGACGTTGCCCCGGACGGTGTCGTCGAAGACGAAGACCTGCTGGGGCACCAGCGCCGCGGCGCCGGCGAGCGGCTCGTCGCGCAGCGCCGCGAGGTCCACCCCGTCGAGGAGCACCCGTCCGGAGACGGGGTCGACCAGGCGCAGGAGCAGCCCGGCGAGGGTGGACTTGCCCGCCCCCGTGCCCCCGACGACGGCGACGGTGGTCCCGGCCACGACGTCGAGGCTCACCGCGTCCAGCGCTGGTGGCGTGTCGTCGGCCGCGGCCGGGTGGCGGACGGTCACGGCCTCGACCGCGGCGGGCGCCGCGGCCCGGGCGCCGGCTCCCGGCAGCTCGGCCACCGGCGGCGCGGGCCGCAGGGGGGCGTCGAGCACGTCGGCCAGGCGGGCGTGGCCGACGACCACGCGCGGCAGGTCGGAGAGGACCCAGCCGATGGCCCGCACGGGGAAGGCGAGCAGGGTCAGCAGGTAGGCGACCTGCACCACGTCCCCCGGGGAGGAGGTGCCCGCGGCGATGCGCGAGGCGCCGACCGCGAGGACGGCCAGGGTGCCGAGCGCGGGCAGCGCCTCGATGACGGCGTCGAAGGCGCCACGCGTGGCCCCGGCGGAGGTGTTGGCCTGGCGCAGGCGCTGCGCGGCGCCGGCGAAGCGGTCGTGCTCGACGTCGGCGCGGCCGAGGACCTTGACCACCAGCGCGCCCTCGAAGGACTCGTGGGCCACCGAGGCGACCTCGCCGCGCAGGGCCTGGGAGCGCGCGATGATCGGGGAGACCCGTCGGCGGTAGAGCACCGACCCGGCGACGAGCAGGGGCACCACGGACAGCGCGACGGCGGCGAGCACGGGGTCTGCGGCGATCATGAACCCCGCGGAGGCGATCAGCATCACCACGGTGCCCATCGCGAGCGGCAGGGGCGCGAGCACCTGCCACGTGGTGTCGACGTCGGAGCTGGCGTGATTGAGCAGCTGCCCGGTCGAGCGCCGGCGGTGCCAGGCGAGCGGCAGGTCGAGGTAGCGCCGCGTCACCGCGCGGCGGTAGTGCGCCTGGACGCCGAACATGGCCACGCCCGCGGCGATCCGCCGGAAGAGCACCGCGACGACCGTGACGGCGAAGATCAGCCCCAGGGCGCCCCCCGCCCGCCAGACGTCGCCGGCCCCCAGCGTGGCCGCCGCGGCGGCAGCGGCGCCGCCACCGCCCTGCGCGCGGGCCGCCGCCAGGGCGGGGACCACGACGTCGGAGGTGGTGCGGCCGACCCACCAGCCGGTGGCGGCGGTGCCGAGCCCGTACACCCCCGAGGCCACCACGGCCACCGCGAAGGGCCGGGGGGCGTGCCGCACGCCGCGGGCGATGGTGCGCGCGGCCGAGGAGAAGGATCCGGGCTTCGCGTCTGGCACTGCCTCATGGTCTCACCGGGGTGCGACCACGCGCGGGCAGCGAGGACGATGGGCGCATGTCGACCACCCCTGGACCTGACCGCGCGCAGATGGCTGACGCGCTCGCCGCCGTCTCCCCCGACGCCCCGACGCTGTGCAAGGGCTGGGACGCCCGTGACCTCGCGATCCACCTCGTCCTGCGTGACGGCCGGCCCGACGTGCTCGCCGGCGAGCTCGTCGGCAAGGCGCTCCCCGCGCTGGGGCGCCCGGCTGCCGCCGTCCGTGAGCGCCTCGAGCACCTGCCGTGGGACGAGCTCGTCGGCGAGGTGCGCGGCGGGCCGCCCCCGTGGTCGCCGACCCGGGTGCCCGCGGTCGAGCGCGCCGCCAACGGCGCGGAGTTCTACGTCCACACCCAGGACGTGCTGCGCGCGCAGCCCGGCGTCACGGCGGCTGACGTGCCGGAGCCGAGCCCGGAGCAGCGCGAGCGGCTGTGGCGGGCGATGAAGATCTTCCCGATGCGCTACGGCCGGTCCACGGTGGGGGTCGTCCGGCAGGTCCCGTCGGGCCCGTCGGCCGTGGTGCGCGGGGGCGCCCGGTCCGTGACGCTGCGCGGGCAGCCGGAGGAGCTGCTCCTTCACGGGTTCGGGCGCCGGCCGCAGGCCGCCGTCGAGGTGCTCGGCGACCCCGACGCCGTGGCAGCGTTCGAGGACGCCTACCCCTCCGGCCGCGCCGACTGAGCAGGGGCCACCGCGGGCGCAGGACGCACCGGGCTGGCCGGCTGCGCCGGACGGCTCAGCGCACGGGGTGCCCGGCGCCGGCGAGGGCGCCCTTCACCTCGCCGACGGTGAGGTCGCCGAAGTGGAAGACGGACGCGGCGAGCACCGCGTCGGCGCCGGCGGCGACCGCCGGGGGGAAGTGCTCCAGCGCCCCGGCACCCCCCGAGGCGATGACCGGCACGCTCACCGCCGCGCGCACGGCAGCGATCATGGCGGCGTCGAAGCCGTCCTTCGTGCCGTCGGCGTCCATGGAGTTCAGCAGGATCTCACCGGCGCCCAGCTCCGCGACGCGGGCGGCCCACGCCACGGCGTCGATCCCGGTGCCTCGCCGTCCGCCGTGGGTGGTGACCTCCCACCCGGAGTCCGTCGGGCCGTGCCCGGGCGTCACGCGCCGGGCGTCGAGGGAGACCACGAGCACCTGGTTGCCGAAGCGGTCCGCGATCTCCGCGACGAGCTCGGGGCGGACGATCGCGGCGGTGTTGACGCCCACCTTGTCGGCGCCGGCGCGCAGCAGGGCGTCGACGTCGGCCACCGCGCGCACCCCGCCGCCGACGGTGAGGGGGATGAACACCTGCTCGGCGGTGGCCCGCACCACGTCGTAGGTGGTCTCCCGATCGCCGGAGGACGCGGTGACGTCGAGGAAGACGAGCTCGTCGGCGCCCTGCGCGTCGTAGCGCCGCGCCAGCTCGACGGGGTCGCCGGCGTCACGCAGGTCGCGGAAGTTCACGCCCTTGACCACCCGCCCGGCGTCGACGTCGAGGCAGGGGATGACGCGGACGGCGAGGCTCACGCCGCCCAGGGTAGGAGGCGCCGCGCGCTGGCTAGGCTCCCCGCCATGGACGAGCGCACGATCTTCTCGAAGATCATCGACGGTGACGTGCCCGGGCAGGTGGTGTGGTCCGACGAGCTGGCGGTGGCGTTCCTCACCATCGAGCCGGTCACCGACGGGCACGCCCTCGTGGTCCCCCGCGAGCCCGTGGACCAGTTCGTCGACGCGGACGACGCGCTGCTCGCGCACCTGTCCTCCGTGGCCGCCGCGATCGGGCGGGCCCAGCGCGCCGCCTGGGAGGCGCCGCGCGTGGGGGTCGTGGTGGCCGGCTTCGAGGTGCCCCACCAGCACCTGCACGTGCTGCCGCTCTTCCACGAGGGCCAGGTGCGCCTCGACGCCGCCCGCCACGACGTGCCGGCTGCCGAGATCGCCGCGGCCGCCGGTCGGCTGCGCGCCGCGCTGGGCGAGGCAGGGCACGGCGACCGGGTCGTCGGCGGCTGAGCCGGCGTCGGCGCGGCGCCCTGGGGCGAGGAGGTACCGGGACGATGGGCCCGCGCGGCGCGCGTGAGACGGACGGGACGAGGGGCGTCGCGGTGGCCGGGGACCGGCCGGCGCACCTGACGCTCACCGACGCCGTGACGCGGGTCGTCCAGCACGCCCACCGCGCCCG
>JARIBR010000002.1 GCA_029258695.1 Quadrisphaera sp. | reverse complement strand
GACCGCAACCGCCCCTGGCACCTCGCCGAGCTCACGGTGACCTACCGCACGCCCCGGCAGGACAGGGAGCGCGCCGGCGCCACGCTGGCCGCGGCCGGCCTCGACGTGCCCGGGCCCAGCTCGGTGCGCGATGCCACGACGGAGCCCTCCGCGCGCCCCGCCCCGCAGCCGGTCGGCGGTGACGGGTGGCTCGCGGCCGTGCTCGACGCCGCCGCCGGCGCCCTGGCGCGCCGGGGCGAGGGCACCGTCGCGGTGATCACCCCGGCGAGGCTGCGCGCCGACGTGGCCCGAGCCGCCAGCCGTGACCCGCGCACCGCCGCCGCGGTGACGCCGCCCGGCGGCGCGGCCACCGGGCCGCTGCACGTCACCGACGTGGCGGGCGTGAAGGGGCTGGAGTTCGACGAGGTGGTGCTCGTGGAGCCGGCCGAGATCGTCGCGGCGGGTGAGCGAGGCATCAACGACCTCTACGTCGCGATGACCCGTCCCACCCAGCGCCTCCTCGTCGTGTCGGCGCAGGAGCTGCCGAACGGTCTCGGGTCGCTGCGCGTCGAGGCGTCCACGGAGCGCTGACCACGACGGACCACGCTGGTCGGCCCGAGGTCGAGCGCGCACGACGCTGGGCTGACAAGGTGCTCCCGTGAGGGAGGACGCGCGCCGAGAGGTGGTCGCCAGCCTGCGCCGCCTCTCACCGCCCGCCCTGGCCCGCGCCGCCCGCCAGCGGTGGCGCCGGGGCGGGCCCGCGGCGGTGGCCTGGGCGCTGCGCCTGACCGGCGCCGCGGTGACCTCCTTCGTCGTCGCCTCGGCGGTGCTGCCCGGCGCCGCCCCGCTGACGGCCCCGCTGACCACCATGCTCGTGGTCCAGCTGACCCCCGTCGCGCTGCTCGCCTCGGGCGCCGACCGCATCATCGCGGTCGTCTCCGGGGTGCTGGTGGCCGTCGTGGTCTCCTCGGTGCTCCCGCTGTCCTGGTGGAGCCTGGCGATGGTCATCGCCACCGCCATCCTCGTCGGGCAGCTGCTGAGGCTGAAGAACAACCTCATCGAGGTCGCCATCAGCGCGATGCTCGTCCTGGGCGCCGGCTCGCTCGGGTCCACCGCGACGGCGTGGGACCGGATCGCCGAGACGCTCATCGGCGCGGCCGTCGGCATCCTCGTCACCCTCGCGCTGCCGCCGCGCATCGCCAGCGGCGCCGCGGGGTCGGCCCTCGAGGGGCTGGCCGACCGCATCGCCGACCTCCTGCGGCGCTCCTCGGACGGTTTCCGGTCCGAGCCGTCGGTCACCGAGGGCGTCCGGGACTGGCTGGGCTCCGCGCGCCAGGTCAACCACGACCTGCCGGTCGTCGGCGCCGCGGTGCTGCGCGCGGAGGAGGGACGGCGCTACAACCTGCGGGCGCTCGCCGCCGTCGACGCCGGGCCGGGGCTGCGCGAGGGCATCGAGACCCTGGAGAACACGGCGATCACGGTCCGGGCGATGTACCGCGCGCTGGTGGACGCCAGCGCCGCCCTGAGCTCCGGCGAGGGCCGGGACGGTGGTCCGGAGACGGACCCCGACGACCGGGACGAGGGGGCGGGCGACGACCTCGCCGAGCTCGTCCGAGAGGCCGCGGCCCTCGCGCTGGAGGACATGGCCGGTGCGGTGCGCTCCTTCGGCGACGTCGTCGTGGCCGACGTGCGCCGCCGTGACGGTGACTCCGCCCGCCACCGGCTGGACTCCTCCCTCGAGGACCTCCGCGAGGCGCAGGCGCGCCTGACGGACCTCGTGCTCGCCGACGACGCGAGGTTCTCGGCGCTGAACACCACGCTGCTGCAGGCCGCCGACCGCCTCATCGTCGACCTCAGCCCGGAGCGCCGGGACTCCAGCCTCGCCCAGCACCCGCCCAGGGGCCTCCCGGCGCGCCTGGAGCGCTTCCGCGAGGACCGGCGTGCCGGTGACGACGAGGGTGGCAGCGGCATCCTGGGCCGCCGTGACGTCCCGCTGCCGCGGGTGCTGGGCCGCCGCCGCACCGACCACCCGACCGGACCATCAAGTCCCGCCGACGATGACCGATAGTCGCTGGGTGGACACGCCGGAGCACCTCTCGACCCCGGCGGCGCCCCCGGCGGCGACCGGCGACCCCGGCACCCCCGACGAGCCCGAGACCCCCGACGAACCCCCGTCCCTCTCCCGCGCCCTGTGGCGCGCCCGCTCGCTGGCCGCACGGACCGCCCGCGGCGTCCTGCCCCCCGCGGTGCTCCACCGCCTCGAGCCCTTCGTCCGCGCTCAGGAGCGGCGCTGGTGGCGCGGCGGGCGCGACGGCGTCGGGTGGGCGGTGCGCGTGGCCGGCGCCGCCGCGGCGGGCTACCTCGTCGCCCGCCTCCTGCTGCCCGGGTCCACCCCGCTGGTCGCCGCCCTCACCGCGCTGCTGGTCGTCCAGCTCACCCCGGTGTCCCTGCTGGCCAACGGGGCGCTGCGCATCGTCGCCGTGGTCATGGGCGTGGCGATCGCCGCGGTCTTCGCCGCGAGCGTCGCGCTGTCGTGGTGGTCCCTCGCCCTCGCCGTCGTCGTGGCCGCCCTGGCGGGGCAGCTGCTGCGCCTGGGGGACAACGTCGTCGAGGTGCCGATCAGCACGCTGCTGGTCCTGTCCGCCGGCCAGTTCGGCTACGGGAGCGCGGCCTCCCACCGGATCGTCGAGTCGCTGCTCGGGGCGGCCGTCGGCATCGTCATCACCATGGTGGTGCCCCCGCGCATCGTCAGCGACGACGCCGGGAAGGCCCTCGCGGAGACCACCGACGGCGTCTCGGACCTGCTGCTGCGCTCGTCCTGGGAGCTGACCGGGACCGACGACGTGCCGTCGGCGGCCCGGGGCTGGCTCGGCGAGGCCCGCACGCAGACCCGCTGGCTGCCGTGGGCGACGACGGCGGTGGACGCCGCGCAGGAGAGCCGCCGGCTGAACCTGCGCGCCCTCGCCCTCGCCGACACCGGGCCGGGGCTGCGCCAGGGGCTCGTGGCGATCGAGGCCAGCCTCATCACCGTGCGCAGCACCTACCGCTCGCTGCTCGACGTCGTCGACGGCACCACGTGGGACTCCGACGAGCTGAGCGAGGAGGTCAAGGCCTCGACCGCGCTCGTGCTCCGCGAGGCCTCCGTGGCGGTGGGGGCGTTCGGGGACCTCGTCGCCGCGCAGGCCCGGCGCCCCGACGTCGGGCCGCCCGCCCCGCTGCGGCGCCTGAGCCGGGCGCGGCACCATCACGTCCGACGTCCCGCCGGCCCCGAGCGGCCCCTGTCCGCTCGTCCCGGCCCGCTGACCCGGGCAGCCCGCCCGAGCCCGCAGGCCCCGAGCGCCCCGGCGGCGCTGCGCGAGCGCGCAGCCCTGCGCACGGGCCTGGCCGGGCTGCGGGACGCCCGCGTCCGGCTCACCGAGCTCGTCCTCGTCGACCGCTCGGACTTCGCCGAGCTCAACGTCACGCTGCTGGCGTGCGTGCGCCGCCTGCTCGTCGAGCTCGACCTCGACCAGCGCGACCGCGTGATGGCCACCGCGCCCGGGAGGGTTCTGCCCCGCCTGGTGGAGCGGCGCGCCCAGGGGCGCCTGACCGAGGCGGCGCCGGCGCAGGACCGGCGCGCGCCCGCGGAGCCCGAGCAGGTCCCCGTCGCCGCCGAACCACCGGGACCAGCCTCGACGCCGACGCCGGCCTCGGCCCACGAGGGGCCGGCCGGCACCCGGTCCGTCGGCGTGCTCACGGTGCGCCGCCGGCTGCTGCGCCGCAGACCCCCCCGGCTCAGTCCTCCAGGGGCATCAGCACCCACAGGACCAGGTACACCAGGACCTGCGTCCCGGGAAGGATGAGCGAGGCGATGAAGATGCCGCGCACCAGCGTCCTGCTGACGCCGAAACGCTGGGCGATCCCGGCGCAGACGCCGGCGATGATCCGGTGGGAACGGGGGCGCGAGAGCATCTGAGCAGCCTGGCACCACCCGCGGACGGGTGCACCCCGGCGTCCGCGAGGCCGGCGATCCGCCCGGGCTGCGCACCACCGGCCGACCACGCCTAGGGTTCGCCTCGATGATTGCCTTGCTCACGGCGCACCTCGTGGCGGCCGGTCTCGCGGTCCCCGCGGTCCGGCGCTGGGGTGCGCGCGGGGTGCTCGCCACCGCGCTGGCGCCGCTGGCCGTGCTGGTCTGGCTGGTCGCCGTCGTGGCGCGCGACGGCATCGGGGCCACGCGCGAGCAGGAGCTGGCGTGGGTCCCCGAGCTCGGGCTGACCCTGGCCCTGCGCCTGGACGCCCTGTCGATCGTCCTGACGGCCGTCGTGGCGGGCATCGGCGCGCTGGTCCTCGTCTACTCCTCCGGCTACCTCAGCGTCCACGCCCCGCCGGGCACCGACGAGGCCGGGGTGGAGACGCGCACCCGCACCCGCACCACGTGGATGCTCGTCGCGTTCGCGGCCGTGATGCTCGTCCTCGTCCTCGCCGACGACCTCCTGCTGCTGTACGTCGCGTGGGAGCTGACGACCGTGCTCTCGTGGCTGCTCGTCGGCGGGGAGGGCCGTGGTCGCGAGGAGCGCCGGCCCGCGCTGCAGGCACTGATGGTGACCACCTTCGGCGGCCTGGCGATGCTCGTGGGTTTCGTGGTCCTGTGGCACCTCAGCGGCACGACGCGGCTGTCGGCCATCCTCGCCGACCCGCCGCCGGCCAGCGGGCTGCTCACCGCGGCCGCGGTGCTGGTGCTCGTCGGGGCGGTGACGAAGTCCGCCCTGGTCCCGGTGACCGCCTGGCTGCCCAAGGCCATGGTCGCGCCCACCCCCGTCAGCGCGTACCTCCACGCCGCCGCGATGGTCAAGGCCGGCGTCTACCTCGTCGCCCGCTTCAGCCCCCTCTTCGCCGACGTGCCCACCTGGCGGGTGCTGGCGGTCACCCTCGGGTGCCTCACCATGCTCGTCGGCGGGTGGCGGGCCCTGCGCCAGACCGACCTCAAGCTCGTCCTCGCGCAGGGCACGGTCAGCCAGCTGGGCTTCATGATCGCCCTGTTCGGCGCCGGCGGGCGCACCGCGACGATCGCCGGCACCGGCATGCTCCTCGCCCACGCCCTGTTCAAGTCCACGCTCTTCCTCGTGGTCGGCGCGATCGACCACAGCGCCGGCACCCGTGACCTGCGCCGGCTCTCCGGCCTCGCCCGGAAGGCGCCCTGGCTGCTCGCCGCCGCGGTGGCCGCCGCGGCCTCGATGGCCGGGGTCCCACCCCTGCTGGGCTTCGTCACCAAGGAGGCCGCGTTCGAGGCGTTCACCCTCGGCCTGGTCGAGGGCTCGCCCCCCGGGACGGGGGTGGACACCCTCGTCGCCGCCGTCTTCGTCCTCGGCTCCGTCCTGACCGTCGCCTACAGCGCCCGCTTCGTGTGGGGCGCCTTCGCCACGCGCCCGCTCGAGTCGCCGATGTCGTGGGAGACCCCGAGCCGAGCGCTCGTCGTCCCCCCCGTCATCGGCGCAGCGCTGTGCGTGCTCGGCGGTCTGGTGCCCGGGGTCGTGGACGCCGCCGCGAGCGGCGTCGCGGCCACCGCGGCGCCCCGGGCAGGCCTCGGCGCCGGCGTGCCCGCCGCCGAGGGCTACCACCTGGCGCTGTGGCACGGCCTCGGCGTACCCCTCCTGGCCTCCGCGGTGGTGCTCGCCGGCGGCGCCGCGCTCTTCCTCGCCCGCGAGCCCGTCGCCCGCGCGGGCTCGACGATGGCCGCCCAGCGGCTGCTGGCGCTGGTCGCGCCCGGCGCGTTCTACGTCTGGACGCTGCGCCGGCTGTTCTCCCTGGCGGAGAGCGTCACGAAGATCACCCAGCGTGGCTCGCTGCCCCAGTACGTCGCCGGCATCTTCGTGGTGCTGGTCGTCGGCCCCGGGACGGTCCTGCTGCTCAACCTCGACGAGGTCTGGCCGACCCGCTGGCGCCCGTGGGACGACCCCCTGCAGGCGGTGGTCGGCGCCGTCGTCGTCGTCACCGCCGTCGCCGCAGCGCGCGTGAAGCACCGCCGCGGCGCCGTGCTCCTGGTGGGGGCGAGCGGCTACGGGCTGGCCGGGCTGTTCGCGCTCGGCGGGGCGCCGGACCTCGCCCTGACCCAGGTCCTCGTCGAGACGCTCACGCTCGTCGCCTTCGTCCTCGTCCTGCGCCGCCTGCCGACCCGCTTCAGCGTCGGTGACAGCGACGCGGCCGAGCGTGCTGCGGCCCGGCGGGCCGGCGCCGCACCGCGGGTGCGCCGTGGTGTCCGCCTCGCGGTGGCCGTGGGGGTCGGCGCGCTGTTCTCCGCCGGCTCGGCCGTCGCGCTCAGCGCCCGCACCGCCACGGCCGTCTCGGAGCGCTTCCCGCGGCTGGCCTACGAGGTGGGCGGCGGCGAGAACGTCGTCAACGTGACCCTCGTCGACATCCGCGCCTGGGACACCCTCGGGGAGATCACCGTGCTCGTCGTCGCCGCGACCGGGGTCGCGAGCCTGGTGTTCCTCAGCTCGCGCACCGGAGGCGCGCCGCGGGTGAGCGAGGCCCGCGAGAGCGAGCGGGGGTCCGGCGGCGAGGGTGAGGTGATCGCCCTCGACGGGCGCCGGGAGCTCGTCGACGGCCCTCGGTCGGTCGGCAGCGAGAGCTGGCTGCCGGCGGCCATCACCCTGCCCGTCGAGCGCCGCTCCGTGGTGCTGGAGCTGGTGGTGCGCCTGGTCTTCCCCGCCGTGCTGGTGCTCTCGGTGTTCCTGCTCTTCTCCGGGCACGACCACCCCGGCGGCGGCTTCGCCGGGGGGCTGGTCGCCGGCCTCGCGCTCGTGCTGCGCTACGTCGCCGGAGGGCGCTACGAGCTGGGTGAGGCCGTGCGCGCGACCCCCGGGGCGCTGCTCGGCACCGGTCTCTCGCTCGCCGCGCTCGCGGCCCTGGTGCCCGCGCTGGTCGGCGGCACGGTCTTCCAGAGCGCCGTCCTCCAGGGTGACCTGCCGCTGCTGGGCGACGTCAAGGTCGTCACCGCGACCTTCTTCGACATCGGCGTCTACCTCATCGTCGTCGGGCTGGTGCTCGACGTGCTGCGCAGCCTGGGCGCCGAGGTCGACCGCATCGCCGCCCGTGACGCCGAGCAGCGCCCCGACGACGCGCCGGCGGGCTCGTCCCCGCCGCGGGCGGAGGCGCTCCCATGACCCCCACGGTGGTGCTCCCCCTCGTCATCGGCGTCGTCGTCGCCACCGGCGTCTACCTCATGACCACGCGCCACCTCAGCCGCGTGGTCCTCGGGGTGGTGCTCCTCGGCAACGGGGTGAACCTGCTGCTCCTCTCCGCGGCCGGGCCGGCGGGTCGCCCCCCGATCGTGGAGGGCGGGGAGGGCGCCATGAGCGATCCCCTGCCGCAGGCCATGGTGCTCACCGCCATCGTCATCACCCTCGCCATCTCGACGTTCCTGCTCGCCGTGGTCTACCGGCGCAGCCGTCTGTCCGGGGACGACGTCATCGAGGACGACGACGAGGACCGTCGCGTCCGCGGGAACGCCGACCTGTGATCGCCGGCCTGGGCGTCTCCGCCCTCATCCCCCTGCCCGTGCTGCTGCCCCTGCTCGGGGCGGCGGTGACCCTGCTCCTGGCGCGCTCGGCGCGCGCCCAGCGCGTGGTCAGCATCGTGGTGCTGAGCACGGTGGTGGTCTGCGCGGTGAGCCTCATGGTGATCAGCGGCCGCGACGGGGCGCAGGTGGTCACCGTGGGCGCCTGGCCGACCGGTGTCGGCATCGCGCTGGTGGCCGACCAGCTCTCGTCGCTGATGCTCGCGACGTCCGCAGCGGTGACGCTGCTCGTGATGTTCTTCTCCGTCGGGGAGGGGGTGGCGGTCGACCGCGGCTACGACGACCCCTCGGGTCGCCTCCCCGTCTCGATCTACCACCCGACCTTCCTCGTGCTGTCCGCGGGCGTGTCCATCGCGTTCCTCGCCGGCGACCTGTTCAACCTCTTCGTGGGGTTCGAGGTGCTCCTGGCGGCCAGCTACGTGCTGCTCACCCTGGGCGGGACCGCCCCGCGCATCGCGGCCGGCACCACCTACATCCTCGTCGCGCTGGGGTCCTCGTTCATCTTCCTCGCGGGCGTGGGCATGGTGTACGCGGCGACCGGCACGCTGGCCATGGCCGACCTGCCGGACCGCCTGGCGGCGCTGCCCACCCCCGTCGCCCTGGCCCTTCAGCTGGTGCTGCTGACGGCGTTCGGCATCAAGGCGGCGATCTTCCCGCTCTCGGCGTGGCTGCCCGACAGCTATCCGACGGCCCCGGCGCCCGTGACCGCGATCTTCGCGGGCCTGCTCACCAAGGTCGGCGTCTACGCCATCTTCCGCACCCAGACGCTCCTGTTCCCCAGCGAGCGCACCGAGGTCATGACCGACGTGCTCCTGGTCCTCGCGCTGGGCACCATGGTCATCGGGGCGCTGGGCGCCATCGTGCAGCTCGACCTCAAGCGGGTGCTCTCGTTCACGCTGGTCAGCCACATCGGCTACATGCTCTTCGGCATCGCCCTCGGCACCGAGCTGGCGCTGAGCGGTGCGATCTTCTACGTGGTCCACCACATCGTCGTCCAGACCGCGCTCTTCCTCGTCAGCGGTCTCGTCGAGGAGCGGGCGGGCACCACCAGCCTCGAGCGCCTGGGGGGGCTGGGTGCCGCGGTCCCCTGGTTGGGGGTCCTCTACCTCATCCCGGCGCTGAACCTCGCGGGCATCCCGCCGTTCTCGGGCTTCGTGGGCAAGCTCGTCCTCCTGCGCGCGGGGGTGGACGACGGAGGGTTCCTGCCCTGGGCTCTCGTCGTCGGCGCCGTGGTCACCGCCCTGCTGACGCTGCTGGCGGTCGCGAGGGTGTGGGCCAAGGCGTTCTGGTCCGGGCGGCCCTCCGACGCCCCGCGCCCGGCGAGCGCCGGCGCCCCGACGGCCACGCACCGGATACCCGCCGGGATCGCGGTGCCGGCCGTGGCGGCCGTCGCCCTGACGCTCGTGCTCACCGTGGGCGCGGGGCCGCTGTACGCGTACTCCTCCGCCGCCGCGGCCGACGTGCTCGGTGACGGGTACCGCACCGCGGTCGCGCTGAGCGCCGAGCAGAGCGGCCGGGCGGCCGCGGGTGCGGGGGTGGAGCGGTGAGCACGACGCAGGGCGAGCAGCCGACGGGCAGCCGACAGGCTCTGGTGTTCCGGCACGAGTGGCCGATGCTCACGGCGATGGTCCTCGTGTACCTGGTCCTGCTCGGCTCGTTCACCGTGGCCTCCGTGCTCAGCGCCGTGCTGGTGGCCACGGCGCTGCGCCTGGTCTTCCCCGCGTCGGCGCTGCCGCGGGACGCCACGCTCCACCCGGTCGGGATGCTGCTGCTCATCGCGCGCGTCCTCGGGGAGATGGCTCGGGCCAGCGCCCAGATCGCCTGGCTGACCGTGCGCCCGGGTCCCCCGCCGGCCACGAGCGTGGTGGCCGTGCGGCTGCGCACCGACTCCGACGTGGTGTCCGTGACGACCTCCATGATCATCACGCTGCTCCCCGGGAGCCTCCTCGTGGACCTCGACCGCCCGTCCTCGACGTTGTACGTGCACGCGCTGGGCGCCCACGACCCCGGGGACGCGGCCCGCGAGCAGGTGGCGATGATCGAGCACCGCGTCGCCGAGGCGCTGGGGTCGGCGGCCGACCGGGAGAGGTGCACCGCGCCATGAGCGTCCTCGAGGTCAGCGGCGTGCTCGCGCTCGCGCTCGTCGCCGCCGGGGCGGTCCTCGCCGTGGTCGCCCTGGTCCGCGGCCCCGCGAGCCCGGACCGCGCCGTCGCCTCGGACGTGGTGGTCACCGCCTTCATGTGCGCGGTGGTCGTGGCCATGACGGTCAGCGGTGACGAGACCTTCGTGCCCGTGCTCCTCGTCCTGGCCCTCCTGGGCTTCATCAGCTCGTCCACCGTCGCGCGCTTCCTGGGCCGCAGCGACCGGGAAGAGGGGTGAGCACGGTGGAGACCGTGGCCGACGTCGCCTCGGCGGTGTTCCTGGTGGTCGGGGGGTTGCTGACGCTGTCCGCCGGGATCGGCCTGGTGCGCTTCCCGGACCTGCTCTCGCGCATGCACGCCGGTTCCAAGCCCCAGGCCTTTGGTCTGCTCGTGATGCTCTTCGCCGCGGCGCTGCAGGTGGGGTGGCCGGCGGTCCTGGCGCTCGTCCTCGTCGCCGTCTTCCAGGTGATGACCGTGCCGGTGGCCACGCACCTGCTGGCGCGAGCCGCCTTCCGCACGGGCGCGGCGGCGACCTCCCAGCTCGAGGTCGACGACCTCAGCGGCGTCCTCCACGCCCCGGAGGACCCGGTGCGCGGCGCGGGTCACGTCGAGCGGGGACCTCGCGAGCTCGACACGCCGACGGGCGACGCGCCAGGTCCCCGCTCGACGGGCTGACGCCGCGGGCGGGTGACCTCCCGCACCGGGGGACGGTCAGCGCTCGGTCAGCGTGATGCCTGCCTCGTGGGCCATCTGCGCCACGCGCTCGTAACCGTCACCGGCGTAGAGCGGCACCGGGACGAGACCGGGGACCGGCTGGACGTCGTCCTGGTCCACGCGTCCGCCGAACAGCACGACGCAGACCGACGTGTCGTGCTGCCTCGAGACCCACAGCAGGCCGTCGGGAGCCGTCGGTGAGTCGTGGAGCGCTCGAGCCCACGACGCGGTGGTCGGGTACGCCTTCGGGTCGGACTCGATGAGCTCCGTGCGGGCCACCTCGAGCTTGCTCAACCCGCGGCTCGTAAGGTTCACCAACCTCAATGACCGCCGGACCTCGATAGTGGTCGCCACCCTGTCCCGCAAGCGCAGACGAGGGCCCCTCTGGTCACCCCGGACGGGGACGTCGTGGAAGACCGTCTCCGAGACCGCTCCCTCGAAGTCCTCCGCGGCGTAGAGGACCGAGACGT
>JARIBR010000249.1 GCA_029258695.1 Quadrisphaera sp. | reverse complement strand
GAACAGCTCCTGCTTGAGGTTGGCGGCGGCGAAGGCGCCGGCGCCCAGGAGGATCGCGACGACGAGCAGCGTCACCGCGCGGAAGCGCAGGGAGAGGCGGACCAGGGCGGTCATGGTGGTCCTTCCGGGGTCCGGACCGGCGCACGCGTGCTGCCGACGCCCGGGTGGAGACAGGGGGCGGAGGGATCGTACCCTTCGTCGGACCGGGACCTACCGGCCGGCAGGTAAGTTCGGGGTGCCCACGGCACCCCCTCGAGGAGCGATCATGACCACGACGAGCACCGGGGGCGGTCCGACGGTGAGCGCTCGCCGGGACGCGACGCGCTCGCGCATCCTCGCCCGTGCGCTGACCCACTTCTCCGCCCAGGGGTTCCAGGGGACGTCCCTGCAGCAGGTCGCCGACGACCTCGGGCTCACCAAGGCCGCGCTGTACCACCACTTCCGGTCCAAGGACGCCCTCCTCGAGGCGATCCTCGAGCCGGCCTTCGCCGATCTCGAGGCCCGGCTCGTCGCGCTCGAGGGGGCTGCGCCGACCGAGGCCTCCCGGCGCAGGGGCCTGGCTGACTACGCCGACGTCCTGCTCGAGCACCGCGCGGTGCTCGCCTTCCTCAACCGCGACCTGTCCGTGCTCGCCCGCCCGAGCGTGCGCGAGCGCGGTGAGGTGCTGCAGCGCCGCGTCGACGCCGTCCTGCTGGGGAGCGACCTCGACCAGCGCGAGCGGGTCCTCGTGGCCGTCGCGCTGAGCGGGATGCAAGGCGCCGTGGCAGCCCACCCCGGCGTCGACGCGGAGGTGCTCCGCGAGGGCGTGGTCGCGGCCGCGGAGGCGGTGCTGCGCGTGGTCCGCCGTCATCGTCGCGAGCGTGGTGGCGGTGAGGGCAGGCCCCGAGGGCCGTCCTAGCCCTCGCCGGCGGCCCTGGCCGCGGCGTCGACGTCGAGCACGACGCCGGTCTCGCGCTCGGAGACCTCCCACAGCTCGGCGGTCCGCCGATCGAGGTCCCAGCGGCGCAGCACGGGCCGGCGCACGGCGGCGCCGGTGGCGCCGAAGCGCGGCGCCCACAGCCCGCCCCCGCGGGCGGCGGGGTCGGTGGCGGCGCGCAGCTGGGGCCGGACCCCGACCTCGGCCGGCATCCCGACCCACCGGGTGAGCGGGACGAAGAGGTCGGCGAGGCGTCCCGCCCCTCCGGCCGAGGCGGTGGTGGCCTGCAGGTCGGTGTTGCTCAGCCCGGGGTGCGCCAGCAGGCTGGCCGCTCGCGCGCCGGCGGCGGCGAAGCGACGCTGCAGGCCGATGCCGAAGTGGTAGTTGGCCATCTTCGCCTGCGCGTAGGCCTTCCACGGGTCGTAGGCGCCCACCAGGTGGGGGTTGCCGGGGTCCAGCGGGGCGCCCATGAACCGGGCGATCGACGTGACGGTCACCACCCGCGCCGCGTCGGCGCGCAGCAGGGCCGGCAGCAGGTGGGCGGTCAGCGCGAAGTGGCCGAGGTGGTCCACGCCCAGGGTGGTCTCGAAGCCGTCGGCGGTTCGCCCCTGCGGGGGAGCCATGACCCCGGCGTTGTTGACGAGCAGGTCCACGGCGCGATGAGCGCCCAGCACCTGGTCGGCAGCGGCGCGCACCGAGGCGAGGTCACCGAGGTCCACCGGGACGATCTCCAGCGAGGCCGCCGGGTGGCGCTCGAGGACGGTCTCGACCGCGGCCGCCGCCTTGGCCCTGGCGCGGGCGGCGACCACCACGTGCGCGCCCGCGGCGGCGAGGGCGGTGACGCTCTGCAGACCCAGCCCGCCGTTGCCGCCGGTGACGACGGCGGTGCGCCCGGTCAGGTCAGGGATGTCGGCCCTGGTCCACGTCATCGCTGCAGCCAGCCCTCTCCGCGGTTCTCCACGGTCGCGCATCCTGCCGTGCGCGTCGTCCCCGACGCCAGCTCGGGGGTGCTGCCCCGTCCCGGGGAGCCCGCCCCACCTAGCCTGCGAGGGTGAACCTCGCCTCGCTCGTCCCCCCGGGATGGCCGGCGTGGACGGTCGTGCTGGCGGTGGTCGCCAACCTCGTGCTCGTCGTGGTGGGCGTCGCGGTCGTCTCGGTGAACCGCCGGCCCTCGGCCGCCATCGCCTGGGTGCTGGCGATCTTCCTGGTCCCCGTGCTCGGCCTGCTCGCCGTCCTCCTCCTCGGCAGCCGGCGCCTGCCGCGCCGTCGCCGCGAGCGCCAGCGCTTCGTGGACGAGGCGATCCGCGCCTCGACGGTGGACGACGAGAGCGTGCACGTCGCCGACGAGCGCCTCGAGGGCCTCACCCGTCTGGGTCAGCGCCTCGGGGCGATGCCGGTGGTGGGGGACTCCTCCGTCGACCTCGTCGAGGAGGGCGAGGGCATCGCGGCGATGACGAGCGCGGTCGACGCCGCGGAGCGCTTCGTGCACCTGGAGTTCTACCTCGTCGCCCTCGACGCCACGACGGAGCCGCTGTTCGCGGCGATGCAGCGTGCTGCGGCCCGCGGCGTCACCGTGCGGGTGCTCTTCGACCACCTCGCCTCCCTGCGCTCGCCCGGCTACCGCCGCACGCGCGCGCGGCTGGAGGACGACGGCGTCCTCGCGCGGCCCATGCTGCCGCTGTGGCCGACCACGCGGGAGTGGTTGCGCCCCGACCTGCGCAACCACCGCAAGCTCCTCGTCGTCGACGGGCTCGTGGGCTTCACGGGGTCGCAGAACGTCATCGATCCCAGCTACAACAAGCGCGCGAACCTGCGCAAGGGCCTGCGGTGGGTCGACCTCATGGCGCGCCTGGAGGGCCCGGCCGTCACCGAGCTCGCCGGCATCTTCCGCACCGACTGGTTCAGCGAGACCGGTGACGCGCTGAGCGACGAGGTGGCCGACGCCGTCAACGCTCCCGTGGCGGGCGCGCGCTCCCTCCAGGTGCAGGTGCAGGTGCTCCCCAGCGGCCCGGGGTTCCCCACGCGCAACAACCTGCGGGTCTTCACCGGCCTCGTCCACGCCGCGCGGCGCCGGCTGGTGGTGGTGAGCCCGTACTTCGTGCCCGAGGAGTCGCTGATGCTGGCGATCACCAGCGCCGCGCAGCGGGGTGTGGACGTCGAGCTGTTCGTCTGCGAGAAGGGCGACCAGTGGCTGGTCCACCACGCCCAGCGGTCCTACTACCCGGACCTGCTGGCGGCGGGCGTGAGGATCTGGCTCTACCCGGCTCCGGGGGTGCTGCACACCAAGCTCGTCCGGGTCGACGACGAGGTCGTCGCCTTCGGCTCGTCCAACCTCGACATCCGCTCCTTCGAGCTGAACCTCGAGCTGACGACGCTCGTCCTCGGCGAGGACTTCGTGCGTCGCACCACCGCCGTGGAGGACGCCTACCGCGAGCGCAGCACCCTGCTGGGCGCCCACGCGCACCGGTCGTGGCCGGTGATGGCGGCGGACAACATCGCCCGGCTGGCCTCCGCCATCGTGTGAGGAGCGCGCTGCGCCCCGGCGGCCCTACGCGAGCTGCTGGGAGGGGCGTCGCCCGGGCCAGCGGCTCAGCGGCCCGAATACGGTGATGAGCGAGGGCACGAGGAACGAGCGGACGACGAAGACGTCGAGCAGCAGGCCCACGGCCATCGTCAGGGCGATCTCCTGGAAGGGCCACAGCGGCACGAGCGCGACGAGCGCCAGGCTGCCCGCCAGGGCGATGCCGGCGGTGCGGATGGCCGCGTTGGTGCGTGGCGTGACCACCCGCACGGCCTCGCGCAGGCTCCGGTCCTTGGCCACCTGCCAGATGCGGCCGACGCTGAAGACGTTGTAGTCCGAGCCGAGCGCGAGGGAGAGCACGGTCGTGGCGAACGGCACGTAGAAGGTCAGGCCGTCGCGTCCGAGCAGGTCCTGGAAGACCCAGGTGCTGATGCCCAGCGCCGCGGCGACCGACAGCAGGCTCGAGGCGAGCAGGAACAGCGGGGCGACCAGCGCCCGCAGGACCACGACCAGCAGGGCCAGGAGCACCAGGGACGCGGTGACGGCGATGCGCAGGAAGTCCTCCCCGGTGGCGCTCACCAGCTCGGCCGCCACCGCGCTGTCCCCCGTGACGGTGGCTGAGCCCTGGGGCAGCCCGGCGCGCGAGAGCATCGCCGGCAGCCGGTCCTGGAGGTCCTCCACCACGTCGACCGCGGTGGCGCTGAGCGGGGCGTGGTCGAGGACGAGCAGCAGCCGGGCGGCGTCGCCGGAGCGGGAGAGCAGCACGCCGAGCGCCCGGTCACCGCCGACCTGGCCCGGGCCGACCACCCCGGCGACCCCTGGCACCTGCTCGACCTCGTCCTGGAGGACGGCCAGCGCCCGTCGGTCCTGCGTGACGCCCGGCTCGTCGACGACGAGCACCGTCGGGGAGACGATGCCGGGCGCGAACCCTGCCGCCGCGGCCTCCTGGGCGCGGGAGACGGGGTCGCTGGCGGGCAGGCCACCGGTGAAGGAGAGGTCCAGGCGCAGGTCGCGCACGGGCGAGGCGGCCAGACCGAGCCCCGCGACGCACACCAGCACCGCCAGCACGGCGACGGGCCGCCGGGTGAGGGCGCGCACCAGTCGCCCCGGGCCCTTCGGCGCCGCGCCGGAGGCGGTGACGGTGCGCGGTGCGCGGCCCCGCTGGCCCACCGTCGCGGGGAAGCGCGCTGGCCAGAACAGCGCGCGGCCGAGGATGGCCATGAGGGCCGGGATGAGCGTCAGGGAGATCACCAGGCCGGTCAGCACCGTCAGGGCGAGACCCGGGCCGAAGCTGCTGTAGAGCGGCAGCCGCGCCACCAGGAGCGAAGCCGTCCCGGCGGCGACGGTGAGGCCGGCCGCGAGGATGACGCTGCTGTAGGAGGCGGTCGACCCCAGCGCGGCCGCGCGGGGGCTCAGCCCCTCGCGCAACCTGCTGCGGGCGGCGTAGAGGTAGAAGATCGAGTAGTCGGCCACCACGCCGACCAGCAGCGCGAGGAAGAGCGGCTCCCGCTGCGGGGGCACCGCGACGTCGCTGACCGTGCCGACGAGCCCGAGGACGCGCACGGAGACGCGGTAGGCCAGCCGGGCCGTCCCGACGGTGACCAGGGGGGCGAGCACCGAGCGGAACGCGATGCCGACCACCAGCAGCACGAACGCGACCGTCCCGAACTCGACCCACGGCAGCCGCTCGGAGATGATCCGACCCTGCTCGCGCTGGGCGGCGATGGGGCCGGTGACGCCCACGACGTCGGCGTCGGGGCCCAGCTGCTCGGCGTAGGACTCGGCCGCGCGGGTCTGGGCCCCCGCGGTGGCCTGGGGCGAGCCGAAGAGGTAGGTGATGGCCGTGGTGCCGTCACCCGTGGAGGTGGGCAGAGCGCTCGTGGAGTTGACCAGCGGCAGGGCGGCGAGCAGGTCGTCGCGCTGCGGGTCGAAGCCCTCCTGCAGCCGCTGCGCGTCGAGCCGGGCCGCTGCCGCGACGGTGGTGGCGACCTGCTCGGCGTCGAGGCCGTCGGGGGCGCGCTGGACCACCGCGAGCCGGGAGAGCAGCGGCAGGTCGAACTGCTCGTAGGACCGTGCCTCGGCGGCGGCGGCCGGGCTGTCCTCCGGCAGCAGCGCGTCGAGCCCGGTGCCGGCGGTCTGGGACGTCGGCGCGAACCCCGTGAGCATGACGGCCGCCAGGACCCAGAACGCGACGATCGGCCAGCGCAGCCAGACGACGCCGCGGGCGAGGCGTTGGCGCAGGCCCGGTGGGGGCATGTTCTCGCCGCGCTGCGACATGGGTCCTCCGGGAGCTCGCTGGGGTCGTCGGGCGCGGTGCCCGTCGGGGGGGGGCGGCCGACGACGGGGCCGGCCGCAGGGCGGGAGCGGGGAGCGGGGCGGGAGCGGGGCGCGGGCGGTCAGCGCCGGCCGCGGGCCTCCACGCACACAGCCCCCTCGGAGCCGGCCACCGCCTCGTGCACCGTGCCGGCGTCCAGCTCCGCGCGGTCACCGGCGTCGAGCACGAGGAGCGTCTCCTCGGTGGTGAAGACGATGGAGCCCCGCACGCAGACCACCGCCTTGCCGTAGCGGTGGGCGTGCGGGGGGTAGTGCTGGTCGGGCTCGGCGCTCCAGGCGTCAGCCTCCAGCCAGCCCTCGGTGGTCAGCGCGGACGCCACCCTCGTGATGTCGGAGGGCTCGGGGCGGTCGGTGTGATCGGTGCTCGTGCGGATGCTCGTCACGGCGACGATGGTGGCACCTCCTGCCGGCACCGGTGCGTGCAGCCGTGGCACGCGCCGCAGCTGGCGGCCCCGAGCGGCGGCCTTAGCCTGGTGCCATGGCTGAGGTGCGGTGGCTCGACGACGACGAGCAGCGGGCGTGGCGCGCCTATCTCGCGGCCTCCCAGGGGGTCTCGGCGGGGATCGCCGCCGACCTGGCCGGCGCCGACCCGGCCTTCAGCCTCGGGGAGTACGAGCTCCTCGTACGTCTGTCGGAGAGCCCCGGCGGGCGCGCACGCATGGCGGTGCTCGCCGACGAGCTCGTGCACTCCCGGAGCCGGTTGACCCACACCGCGGCCCGGCTGGAGGCCCGCGGCCTCGTGGAGCGGCGGCCCTGCGAGAGCGACGGCCGCGGCGTGCTCGCGAAGCTGACCCCGGCGGGCCGCCGTGCGCTCGCGGCCGCCGCCCCGCGCCACGTGGAGTCCGTCCGGAGCCACCTGTTCGACGCCCTCAGCCCCGCGCAGATCGCTGCCCTGGGCGAGATCATGACCACGCTGGCGGCCCACCAGGACGCCGGGGCGCCCGCCGAGTAAATGTTGGGGCGGTGCGCGCCACGACCCCGCCCTACCCGTTCGAGGCCCCCGCGTCCGCGGAGCTGTTCACCCGGGCGTCGGCCGCCCTGCCCGGCGGGGTGAACTCCCCGGTCCGAGCCTTCCGCGCGGTGGGGGGCACGCCGCGGTTCACCGACCGGGCCGCCGGTCCCTACCTCTTCGACGCGGACGGGCGCCGCTACGTCGACCTGGTCTGCTCGTGGGGGCCGATGATCCTCGGCCACGCCCACCCCGAGGTGGTCTCCGCCGTCACCACCGCCGCGGGCCGCGGGTTCTCCTACGGCACGCCGTCGGAGGGCGAGGTGGCGCTCGCCGAGGAGCTCATCGCGCGCGTCGGCCCGCTCGAGCAGGTGCGGCTGGTCTCCTCCGGCACCGAGGCGACGATGAGCGCGATCCGCCTCGCCCGCGGCTTCACCGGCCGTGACGTGGTCGTGAAGTTCGCCGGCTGCTACCACGGTCACGTCGACGCGCTGCTGGCGTCGGCGGGCTCGGGCCTGGCGACCTTCGCCCTGCCCGACACCCCCGGCGTGACCGCCGCGTCCTCGCAGGACACCCTCGTGCTGCCCTACAACGACGAGGCAGCGCTGCGGGCCGCCTTCGCCGAGCACGGCCCGCGCATCGCGTGCGTCATCACCGAGGCGGCGGCCGGCAACATGGGCGTGGTCCCCCCGGTGGCCGGGTTCACCCGCGCGCTGCTGGACGTCACCGCCGAGCACGGTGCGCTGCTCGTCTCCGACGAGGTGATGACCGGGTTCCGCGTCGGCCCGGCGGGCTGGTTCGGGCTCGAGGGGCCCTACGACGGCGCCGGGCCCGGCGCGAGGAGCGCGCCGGACCTCTTCACCTTCGGGAAGGTCATGGGCGGCGGCTTCCCGGTGGCGGCGTTCGGGGGGCGCGCCGACGTCATGGCCTCGCTCTCCCCGCTCGGCCCCGTCTACCAGGCCGGCACGCTGTCGGGGAACCCCGTCGCCGCGGCCGCGGGGCTCGCGACGCTGCGGCAGTGCACCCCGGAGGTCTACGCCGCCGTGGACTCCGCCGCCGCCACGCTGCGCGACGCGGCGTCAGCAGCGCTGCTCGCGGCGGGGGTGCCGCACGCGGTGGGCTCGGCCGGCTCGATGTTCTCCCTGTTCCTCACCACCGCCACCGGGGCCACGCCGGACCGCGTCGGGGATCTTGTCACCGACTACGCGCGCGCCCGCACCCAGGACACGGGTGCCTACGCCGCGTTCTTCCACGAGATGCTCTCGCGCGGGGTGCACCTGCCACCCAGCACGTACGAGTCCTGGTTCCTCTCCGCCGCGCACGACGACGCGGCCCTCGACCAGGTCCTCGACGCGCTGCCCCACGCCGCCCGGGCCGCCGCAGCTGTTCCCTCGGCCACACGCTGACCGGTGGGCCGCCCGTTGACCTGCGCGGACGTCGCCCGGCATCCGAGCAGGCCCGGCGCTCCGGCCATACTGGGAGGGTGAGCCTGACCGACGTCCACCTCCTGCGCCACGGAGAGGTGCACAACCCCGAGGCCGTGCTGTACGGCCGCCTGCCGGGGTTCCACCTCTCCGAGCTCGGCGCCCGCATGGCCGCCGTCGTCGCCGACGACCTCGTCGCCCGGGGGGCCGACGTCGTCGAGGTCGTGGCGTCCCCCCTGGAGCGCGCCCAGGAGACCGCAGCCCCCGTGGCCGCCGCCTTCGGCCTGGCGACGGGAACCGACGACCGCCTGATCGAGGCCGCGAACTCGTTCGAGGGCGACCACGTGGTCGGCGCGCGGGCGCGGCTGTGGTCGCCGCGGCTGTGGCCCCGCTACCGCAACCCCTTCCGCCCCAGCTGGGGCGAGCCCTACGTCCGCCAGCAGGGTCGGGTGCTCGCCGCCGTCCGGGAGGCCGCCGCCCGGGCGGGCGGCCACGAGGCGGTGCTGGTCAGCCACCAGCTGCCGATCGTGTGCGCGCGCCGCGCGGCCCAGGGTCGGCGGCTCTGGCACGACCCCCGCCACCGGGACTGCTCGCTGGCCTCGCTGACCACGCTGACCTTCGACGGCGCGGAGATCGTGCGCGTGTCCTACCGCGAGCCGGCCGTGGCCCTCCTCGCGGACGCCTCACCGATCGCGGGGGCGTGACGATGCTGCGGCGCACCGGCCAGGTCGGCCGGAGGGCCCAGGGTGGCGTGCCCGCGCGCGGGGGGCTGCGCGCCAGCGCGGGCGTGCTCGCCCTGGCCGCCCTGCTCGGGGGGTGCTCGCTGGGAGAGCAGAGCGACCCCGCCGCCCAGGCCGGGGAGCAGAAGGGCTACATCGCCGGCGACGGCTCGCTGCTCCTCATCGCCCCCTCCGAGCGGGGGGACGCCGTGGCGATCACGGGCGAGGAGGTCGAGGGCGACACCCTCGACGTCACAGCGCTGCGCGGCGACGTCGTGGTCCTCAACCTCTGGTACGCCGGGTGCGGGCCCTGCCGCGCCGAGGCGCGCGACCTGGCGGAGATCGCCGAGGAGAGCGCCGACCAGGGCGTCTCCTTCGTGGGGATCAACACCCGGGACAGCGCCGCGACGGCAGCGGGCTTCGAGCGCACCTTCGACGTGCCCTACCCCTCGGTGCTCGACGCGGACAGCGGCGAGGCCGTGCTCGCCCTGGAGGGCCTGGCCAGCCCGCAGGCGATCCCCACGACCATCGTCCTGGACCGTGAGGGGCGGCCTGCCGCGCGGGTCCTCGGCCGCGCGGACCCCGACGTCCTGCGCGAGGTCATCGAGGACGAGGCTGGTGAGCCGGCATGAGCGTGCCCGTCGCCGCCCACGTCCTCACCGGTTCGACGGGGTCGACCTTCGCGACCACCGCCGTGTCCGGGCCGCTGCTCGTCGCCGTGGCCGTCGCCGGGCTCGCCGGGCTGGTCTCCTTCGCCTCCCCGTGCGTCCTGCCGCTGGTGCCGGGGTACCTGGGGTACGTCACCGGGCTGACGGGGCTGGGTCCCGGCGCCGCCCGGCCGGGCGCTGGCGCGAGGGCCGGGGAGCCCCGCGGGCGCGTGCTGGCCGGCGCCCTGCTGTTCGTCGCCGGCTTCTCGGTCGTCTTCGTCGGCTACGGCGCGGCCTTCGGTGCCCTGGGCGGTGCGCTGGTCCGCTACGGCGACGTGGTCACCCGCGTCCTCGGCGTCGTCGTGGTGGCCATGGGCCTGCTCTTCCTCGGCGGCTCGCGGTGGCTGCCCGGGCGCCTCGGCGCAGCGGTCGAGTCCGACCACCGCAGCCGGTGGCGCCCCGCCGCGGGCCTGGCCGGGGCGCCCCTGCTCGGCGTGGTCTTCGGGATCGGCTGGTCGCCGTGCCTGGGGCCGACGCTGGCCGCCGTGCAGGCGCTCGCCCTCGACGCCGCCAGCCCGTGGCGCGGGGTGGTGCTCGGCCTGGCCTACTGCGTGGGCCTCGGCGTCCCGTTCCTGCTCGTCGCCGCCGGCCTGGGCCGGTCCTCGACCACGCTGACCGTCATCCGCCGCCACCGGGTGGCCCTCGGCCGTCTCGGTGGGGGTGTGCTCGTGCTCGTGGGTCTCCTGCTGGTCACCGGGGTCTGGACGGCGTGGCTCTCCGCGCTCCAGGCCACCATCGGCGGTTTCGAGACGGTGCTGTGACGGACGAGGCGGTGACCCGGTGAGCGCGGTCATCGAGGGCGCCCGACCGGGCGCCTCCGCCCCGGAGCCCACCTCGCAGCCGAAGGGTCTCGGTGTCCTCGGCTGGGCCCGCTACCTGTGGCGCCAGCTGACGTCGATGCGCACCGCGCTGTTCCTCCTGCTGCTGCTCGCGGTGGCCTCGGTGCCCGGCTCGATCATCCCGCAGCGCGGCGCCGACGCCGTGCAGGTGGCCCAGTACGAGGAGGACCACCCCGTCCTCGCCCCCTGGATCGACCGGCTCTCCGGCTTCGACGTGTACACCTCGCCGTGGTTCTCGGCGATCTACATCCTCCTGTTCGTCTCCCTCGTGGGGTGCGTGCTTCCGCGCACCAGGGCGCACTGGCGCGCGCTGCGCACCCCGCCGCCGCGGACCCCGGCGCGGCTGGAGCGCCTCCCGGTCCACCGCGAGGTCGTCGTCCCGTTCCCCGCCGAGACGGTCCTCGTCGCGGCGCGGACGGTCCTGCGGGGCCGCCGCTACCGCGTGGTGGACGGCGGCGGCGCGTCGGTGGCCGCGCAGCGCGGCGAGCTGCGCGAGA
>JARIBR010000237.1 GCA_029258695.1 Quadrisphaera sp. | reverse complement strand
CGATGGCCCAGCGGCCACCGCTCACCCAGTCGAACTCCGAGGTGAAGTGCTCGCCCAGCGCCAGGCCGAACTCCTCGATGGAGCCGATGCCCTTCTCCTTGGCGAGCCCGTACACGGTGTTCTTCTGCGTGTCCGTGGCGACCACGTGGCCGTTGTCGCCGCGGGTGTGGGCGGCCTCGAAGTCGCCGCGCAGCTGCGAGGAGACGTTGAGGTCCTTGATCTCGTGACGGTCGGTGTCACGCTTGATCTTGACGAGGCGGACCTCCGCCTTGCCGTACTGGTTGAAACCGAGCCGTGCGGCCATGGTGTTCAGCTCCCTCTGGAGGGGGTGTCGGCGACCGGGCTGAGCAGGACCGGCTCGTGGTAGTGCTGGTCCTCGTCGGTGCGCTGGGACCCGATCTGCTCCCACGTCAGCGAGGGCGCGCCGTCGGCGCCCTCGCCCGAGGGGGCGCTGCTCGCGGGGGTGCCCCGCTCGAGACGGATCATGACGTCACGGGCCGGCGCCCCGAGGGCGGCGTCCAGGACGTGGCTGGTGATGTGGCTGCGACTCATGCGGCGAGCACTCCTTCCAGGCGGAGCAGGGCGATCTCCCGGAGCTGCTCGGCCGTGGTGGCGCGCTCCTGCTCCGGGGTGCGCTGCAGTCGGTGGTCCAAGGTGTCGAGCACCTCGCGGGCGGAGCGGCCGGCCGCGCGGATGAGGAAGACGTGGCCGAAACGCTGCTCGTAGGCCGCGTTGCCCTCCGCGAGCGCCGCGGCGACGTCGGCGTCCGCGGGGTCGACGCCGGACTGCTCCTCCGCCGACATCGCCGCGCTGGCGCCGCCCGTTCCGGCAGCCTTCTCGCCGATGCGCGGGTGGTGGCTCAGCGCCCGGTCGACCTCGTCCTCGGTGAGCGGCTGCGCGGCGGCGCGAGCCCGCTCGACCAGCGCGTCGGCGTCGGCGTAGGGCCGGGCGCCGGCGACGTCGTCGACCCAGCGGGGCACGTCGAGGCACGCGGTGAGCCAGTCCCTGACCTGGCCGCCGTCCGCAGCGTTGAAGCGTTCGATGCTCGCGCCCATGCGCTGGCTCCTCACTCGTCGTCGAGTATTTCGTCCAGTGGAAAACTAATTCCACTGACAGAGCAGAGTCAACCGTGATGCACGTCTCGTGTCAAGCCTGGTACCGGTCCGTCCTGCCGATCATGCTCCTCCCCCCGGGAGCGTCGATCAGCCCGTGTTGCGCATCCCCGCGGCGATGCCGTTGACGGTCAGCAGCAGCGCCCGACGCAGCGCCGGGTCCACGCCCTCGCCGGCGGCCCGCGAGCGCGCCAGGAGCTGGACCTGGAGGCCGTGAAGCGGCGCGAGGTAGGCGTCGCGCAGCGCCAGCGTCCTGGCGAGGACCGGGGCACCCTCGAGCAGGCTGGCCTGCCCCGTCACGGCGAGGAGCTCGGTGACGGTGCGCTCGTGCTCCTCGGCGATGGTCTCGAAGATGGCGCCGCCCCCGCCGGGCACCAGCTCGCCGACGTAGCGGCGCGCGATGGCCAGGTCCGTCTTGGCCAGCGTCATCGCGACGTTGGAGACGAACGAGCGGAAGAAGTTCCACGACCCGTACATCGCGCTCAGGGCCTCACCGTGGCCGGCCTCGCGGGCCGCGGCCAGCCCGGAGCCGACCCCGTACCAGCCGGGGACGTTGATCCGCGACTGCGTCCACCCGAACACCCACGGGATGGCGCGCAGGTCCTCCAGACCGCCCGGGCCCCCGGGGCGCTTCGCGGGGCGCGAGCCGATGTTGAGGTCGCCGAGCTCCTCGACCGGCGTCGCGGCGAGGAAGAACGGCACGAGCGCCTCGTCGCCCACCAGGGAGCGGTAGGCCTCCTGCCCGGAGGCGGCGACGAGGTCCATCGTGGCGTCCCACGAGGCCATGGACTCCTGGGAGTGCCGCGAGGAGCGGTGCAGCACGCTGGCCTCCAGCAGGGCCGCCAGCGCCCCCTCGAGGTTGAGGCGTGCCAGGCGCGGGAGCACGTACTTGTCGGAGATCACCTCGCCCTGCTCGGTGACCTTCATGGGCCCGTCCAGGCTCCCCCACGGCTGCGCGAGGATCGCCTCGCCCGTGGGCCCCCCGCCGCGACCCACCGAGCCGCCGCGACCGTGGAAGAGGCGCAGCACCACGCCGTGGCGCGCGGCGACGTCGCGCAGCGCGCGCTGGGCCCGGTGGATCTGCCACCTCGACGCTGCGATGCCCCCGTCCTTGGAGGAGTCGGAGTAGCCGAGCATGACCTCCTGGACGCCGCCGCGGGCTGCGACGACGCGGCGGTACGAGGGCTCGCCGAGCAGCCCGTCGAGCAGCGGACCGGCGTTCTCCAGCTCGGTGACCGTCTCGAACAGCGGCACGAAGCCGAGGCGCGCGACGACGCCCCCACCCTGGTCCCCGCCAGCGGCGCCGTCCTCGCCCACCAGGTCGACGAGGCCCACCTCGCGGGCGAGCACGACGACGGCGAGGACGTCGTCGACCCCCTTCGCCATGGAGACCACCCACGACTCGAGGACCTCCTCGCCGTACCGCTCGAGCGCGGTGGCGACGGCCTGGGCCAGCTCGACGACCTCCGCGGGCACCCCGGTGAGGTGGCGCGCCGCCGCCGGGGTGATCAAAGGACGGGCGTTCGTCAGCTCGCGGGAGAGCACGCGCAGCCGCTGCGGGCGGCTCAGGTCCGCGTAGGGCACGTCCAGCTCACCGATGCGGTCGTACAGGGCCGCCAGCGCGGCGTGGTGGCGGCCGGCGTGCTCTCGCACGTCCAGGGTGGCCAGCGCGAACCCGGTGGTCCGGACGGTGCGCAGCAGCCGCTCCAGCGGGCCGTCGGCGACCAGCGCTCCCTCGTGCGCGCGCAGCGAGGCCCCCATGAGCTCGAGCTCGGCCACGAGCTCGCCGGGCCCGGCGTAGTCGACCCCCGGCCGGTGGTCCTCGCCGTGGGCGACGCGGCGGCGGGTGTTGACCAGCCGCGTGCGGACGTAGCT
>JARIBR010000317.1 GCA_029258695.1 Quadrisphaera sp. | reverse complement strand
GAGGCGACGTCGTAGTGCTGGTCACCCTCGCGGTCGTAGCGGACGACGGCCACGTCCACGGCGCGCTCGGCGACGTCCAGCGTGATGCGCGGCGCGTCCGGCGACGGGGCCCCGGCGACCAGCCCCGCCGCGGCCTCGAGCCCGGTGAGCGCCTTGCGGGCGTCACCGCCGGAGACCCGCACGAGGTGCTCCGCCGCGTCGTCGTCCAGGCTCACCTCGTCGCCGAGCCCACGCGGGTCGCTGACCGCGCGCCGCATCAGGGCGAGCACGTCCTCGTCCCCCAGCGGGCGCAGCGTCAGCAGCAGGGAGCGGGAGAGCAGCGGTGCGACGACGCTGAAGGACGGGTTCTCCGTGGTCGCGGCCACGAGCACCACCCAGCCGGCCTCGACACCGGGCAGCAGGGCGTCCTGCTGGGACTTGGAGAAGCGGTGCACCTCGTCGAGGAAGAGCACGGTGCGCTCGTCCATCACCTCGCGGGCGCGCTGGGCGGTCTCCATCGCGGCGCGCACCTCCCGCACCCCGGCGGTCACCGCCGAGAGGGCGACGAACCGGTGGCCGGCGCTGCGTGACAGCGCCTGGGCGAGCGTGGTCTTGCCCGTGCCGGGTGGGCCCCACAGCACCACGGACGCCGGCGCGGACCGGCTGGCCGCGCCCTCGGCCCCCTCGGCGAGGCGCCGCAGCGGCGAGCCCGGCTCGACGAGGTGGTCCTGCCCGACCACCTCGTCGAGCGAGGTCGGCCTCATGCGCACCGCCAGCGGAGCCCCGCGGTCGACCGGCGGGGCGGCCGGCCCTGCGCCGGGCGGGCCGCCGACCTCGCGCGCAGCGCTGAACAGATCGGTCACCGCGCCAGGGTGGCACGCGCACCATGCCGCTCGGATCGAGCGATGGGCGGCGGCGGTGAGTCACCGGCTGCTCCGTCCGAGGTGAGACGGGACACGGTGGGGACTGCCACCGGTGGTCCGTCCGCCCTCTGGGGCACGCTGCGCCTGTGCTGACGGCCCTCGCCCGCTCCATCGCCCACCACCCGTGGCGCTACCTGGTCGCGTGGGTGCTGGTGGTCAGCGCCGCGCTCCTGCCGGCGCTCGGCGTGGTCGGTGACGGCCTGTTCTCCCGCCTGACCTCCGGCCAGGCCAGCGTCCCCGGAGAGGCACGCACCGGCGGCGAGCTGCTGGAGGAGGCCGAGCCCAGCGGCCCGACGGTGCTGGCCCAGGTCGACGGCCCCGGGGCGGACCCGGCCGATCCCGCGGTCCAGCGCGCGCTCGCCTCCGCGGTCGCCGACCTGGCCGCACGCGACGACGTCGCCGTCGCCGCCGCGCCGCTGGCACCGGTCCCGGGCGTGAGCCCCGGCGTCCCGCCGGAGGTCGCCGCCTCCCTGACGGCCACCGACGGCGAGGGCGTGCTCGTCACCGTGAGCCTCCAGCCCGACCTGAGCGAGGCCGACGAGGACGCGGCGATGGACGCGGTCGCGACGCGGCTGGAGGCGATCGGCGGCGACCTGCCCGGCGCGGACGTGCGGGTCGCCTCGACCGCCGGCCTCGACGAGGTGTTCTCCGAGGTGGTGGAGAAGGACCTCACCACCGGAGAGGCCGTGGCGCTGCCGCTCTCCCTGCTCGTCATGGTCGTCGTCTTCGGCGGGCTGCTGGCCGCGGGGATCCCGCTGGTCGGGGCCCTGGTGTCCATCGCCGGCGGGCTCGGCGCGCTGACGGCCTTCACCCACGTCATCGACGTCGACGCATCCATCGTCAACGTCGTCACCGTCCTCGGCCTCGGCCTGTGCATCGACTACGGGCTGCTGGTCGTCTCCCGCTACCGGGAGGAGCTGGGCCGCGAGACGGCCGACGCCCACGCCACCTCGGCGGCGGACGACGACCCGTCGGCCGTCCCGCCGTCCCGCCCGGCGACCGGGCTCCCGCGCGGCGGCACCTCGAGGGCGCTGCGCGACGCGGCGCTGGTGGCCACCGTGGCGAGCGCCGGGCGCACCGTCGTCTTCTCCGCGGTGACGATCGGCATCTCCCTGTGCGGGCTGCTCGTCTTCCGCTCCGACATCCTGCGCTCGATGGGCCTGGGCGCGGCCGCGGTGGTGCTCCTCGCGCTCGCGGTGGCGCTGACGCTGGTGCCGGCGCTCCTCGTCGTCGGCGGGGCGCGCCTGACGCGCCCGGGGATCGCCACGAAGGTCCCCGGTCTGCGCGTCCTCGCCCGGGCGCTGGGGGACGTCGCGCCGCCGGAGGGCGTCTTCAGCCGCCTGACGCGCCGCGTCCAGCGCCGCCCGTGGGTGACGGTCGCCGCGACCGTGCTCGTGCTGGGGGTTCTCGCCGTCCCCGCCGCCGGGCTGTCGCTGCGCTCCGACGGCGTGGAGCTCCTGCCGGTCGACCACCCCTCGCGGGTGTTCTTCACCGACCTCGCCGAGCGCTACCCCGCCGCCGCCGCGCCCACCGTCACGGTGGTCGCCGACGCGGCTCCGGGCCAGGTGGCCGCCTACCGCGAGCGCCTGGCCGCGGACGTCCCCGACGCGCAGGTCGGCCCACCGCGCCCCGCCGGCGACCTCACGGCGATCGACGTGCGCGCCGGCCCGGACGCCACCGACGGCGAGCAGCGCGAGGTGCTGGACGCCGTGCGCGCCCAGGACGCGCCGTTCGACACCTACGCGACCGGTCAGCTCGCCGCCACCGCGGACTTCACGGACGACCTGCGCGACCGGGCGCCGTGGGCGATCGCCCTGGTCGCCGGGGCGACGTTCGTCCTGCTGTTCCTCATGACCGGCTCGGTGCTCGTGCCCGCGACGGCGCTGGTCGCCAACGTCCTCTCCCTCGGCGCGGCGGTGGGCGTGCTGACCGTGGTCTTCCAGGACGGCTGGTTCGAGGACCTGCTGGGCTTCACGTCCAACGGCGGCGTCGAGTCCTTCGCGGTGCCGCTGACGCTGGCCTTCGGCTTCGGCCTGGCGATGGACTACGAGGTGTTCCTGCTCGCGCGCATCCTCGACGCGCGCCGCTCGGGGCTGCGCACGGACGCCGCCGTGGTCGCGGGGCTGCAGCGCTCGGGGCGCATCATCACGTCGGCGGCGCTGATCATCGTAGTGGTCTTCGCCGGCTTCGTCGCCGGCGACCTGCTCGCGATCAAGCAGGTGGGCCTCGGCCTCGCGGTGGCGGTGGCCATCGACGCCTCGCTGGTGCGCATGCTGCTGGTGCCAGCCTTCATGACGGTGCTCGGCGAGGCGAACTGGTGGGCGCCGGCGCCGCTGCGGGCCCTGCACGACCGCTTCGGCATCTCCGAGGAGGCGCCGCAGCGCGTCACCGGCCACGGGCGCGAGCCGACGGGGCGACGTACCGTCGTGCCGTGAGCATCGACGCACCCCGCTCCCCCGCCACCCCCCACCCCGCCACGCAGCGTCCCGCCGACACCACGCTGGGCGCCCTGCGCGCCACCGGCCACGTGCTGCGCGACGTCAAGACCGAGCTCCGCGAGAACCTCCTGCAGCGCATGCGCTCCGGCGCGGCCCGCTTCCCCGGCATCGTCGGGTTCGACGCCACGGTCCTGCCCGAGGTCGAGCGCGCCCTCATCGCCGGCCACGACCTCGTCCTGCTCGGCGAGCGGGGCCAGGGCAAGACCCGGCTGGTGCGCTCCCTCGTCGCGCTCCTCGACGAGTGGACCCCGGCGATCACCGGCTCGGAGATCGGAGAGCACCCCTACGACCCCATCACCCCCGGCTCGCTGCGCCGCGCCGCCGACCTCGGCGACGACCTCCCCGTGACGTGGCGACACCGGAGCGAGCGCTACGCCGAGAAGCTCGCCACCCCGGACACGTCCGTCGGAGACCTCATCGGTGACGTCGACCCCGTGCGCATCGCCGAGGGCCGCTCCCTGGGGGACCCGGAGACCATCCACTACGGGCTCGTCCCGCGCACCCACCGCGGCATCGTGGCGATCAACGAGCTGCCCGACCTCGCGGAGCGCATCCAGGTCTCCCTGCTCAACGTCCTCGAGGAGCGCGACGTGCAGGTCCGCGGGTACACGCTGCGCCTGCCGCTGGACGTCCTGGTGCTCGCGAGCGCCAACCCCGAGGACTACACCAACCGCGGCCGCATCATCACGCCGCTGAAGGACCGGTTCGGCGCCGAGGTGCGCACGCACTACCCCCTGGACCTCGAGCTCGAGGTGGCCCTGGTGCGCCAGGAGGCCGACCTCGTGGCGAGCGTCCCCGAGCACCTGCTCGAGACGGTGGCGCGGTTCACCCGGGCGGTGCGCGAGTCCCCCGCCGTCGACTCCCGCTCGGGGGTCTCGGCGCGCTTCGCCGTGGCCGGCGCCGAGACGATCGCCGCCGCCGCCCTGCGCCGCGCCGCGCTGACCGGTGACGACGCGGTGGCCCGCGTCGGTGACCTCGACTCGGTGGTCACCACCCTGCGCGGCAAGGTCGAGTTCGAGGCCGGTGAGGAGGGGCGCGAGGAGGAGGTGCTCTCCCACCTGCTGCGCACCGCCGTCGCCGGGACCTTCCGGGCCCGGCTGTCGGGGGCCGACCTCTCGGCGTTCACGGCGCTGGTCGCCGACGGCGCGTCGATCTCCACCGGGCCTCTGGTCACGTCCGCGGAGCTGCTGGAGCAGGTGGACAGCGTCGCGGGGCTGTCCGCGGTGATGGACCGGCTGGACGCGCGCCCGTCGGACGACGGGGCTGACGGCGGTGGCGGTGGCGGTGGCGGTGGCGGCGACGGCGACGGCGACGGTCCGGACGACGACGCCCCCACCCGCGGGCGCGCCGCGGCGGCCGTGGAGATGGTGCTGGAGGGCCTGCACCTCACGCGCCGTCTCGGCAAGGACCGCGTCGGCGACGACGTCGGCGGGAGCGGGCCCGCGGAGACCGCCGAGCGCACGGTCTACGGAGGCTGAGGGCATGAGCGATCCCGGCGGCCACGGCCGACGCGAGGGCGGGCGCCGCCCGCGGGGGTACCGGTACGGGCGCTGGAGCGGCGGGGCCGACCCCCTCGCGCCCCCGTACGACGTACGCGCGGCCGTCGACGAGCTGGGCGAGCGGGTGATGGAGGGCTCGTCCGTCCGCGAGGCGCTGCGGGAGCTGGTGCGCGACGGCGTCGAGGGCGCGCCCGAGCGCGGCGAGAAGGGGCTGCGCGGGCTCGACGCGCTGCGCGAGCAGCTGCGGCGCCGCCGCGAGGCGCTGCGGCGCTCCGGGGACCTCTCCGGGCCGCTCGCCGCCGCGCGCGAGGCGCTGGAGCGCGCCCTGGCTGACGAGCGCGCGGTGCTCGCGGCCATGGACGCCGCGCAGGCCGGCGACCCGGCGGGGACGGACGGTGCTGGCGACCCGGACAGCCAGGACAGCCAGGACAGCCAGGACAGCCAGGATTCCTCCCGGGGCGACGGCCTCCCCAGCGACGAGCGCGTGCTCCGCGAGATGACGCTGGACACCCTTCCCCGCTCGACCGCCGGAGCGGTGCGGGCGCTCAAGGACTACGACTGGGTCTCCCCCACCGCCCGTGAGACCTACGAGCAGCTGCTGGAGGACCTGCGGGCCCAGGCGTTGCGAGCCCAGCTCGGCGCCAACGCGCTCGGCCCCGCGGGGAACGGTGGCGAGCACGGTGACGAGCAGGGTGGCGACGGGCAGGGCGGCGACGGCGCGGAGGCCGGCGAGGGCCAGGCGGGCGTCAGCTCGGCGGACCTCAAGGACCTCCTCGCCGACCTCAACACCCTGCTCGGCAAGCACGCCAAGGGCACCGACACCCCGGAGGACTTCGCCGGTTTCATGGCGAAGCACGGCGACGCCTTCCCCGAGGACCCGCAGGACGTCGACGAGCTCATCGACGTCCTCGCCCAGCGCGCCGCCGCGATGGGCCGCCTCATGCGCTCGCTGAGCAAGAGCCAGCGCAAGGAGCTCGCCTCCCTCATGGCCCAGGCCCTCGAGGACGCCGACCTCGCCGCGGAGATGTCCGCGCTGTCCTCGCACCTGCAGGACCTGCGCCCCGGGGCCTTCGGCGGTCCGGGCGAGCGCTTCACCGGCGACACCCCGCTCGACCTCGACGCCGGGACGGCCGCGATCGGTGAGCTCTCCGACCTCGACGCCCTCGACGACCAGCTCTCGATGGGTGATCCGCTGTCCACCCTGGACGACGTGGACGTCGACGCGGTCGAGCGCCAGCTGGGCCCGGGAGCCGTGGCGCAGGTCGAGGCCCTGCGCCGGCTGGAGCGCGAGCTGCGCGAGCAGGGGTGGCTCGACGGCAGCCGCGGCGGTGACCTCACCCTGACCCCCAAGGCGCTGCGCCAGCTGGGGCAGAGCGCCCTGGCGAAGGTCTTCGCGGACCTGCGGGGCGCCGGGCGCGGCGGTCACGACGAGCGCAGCGCCGGCGCGGCGGGAGAGGCGACCGGTTCCTCGCGCCCGTGGTCGTTCGGGGACGAGCAGCCGCTCGACGCCGTGGCCACCGTCCGCGCCGCCGTGACGCGCCGGGCCGGCGAGCAGGCCGGCAGCGCGGCCGGTGCGCACTCCGGGGCCCGGGCCGGTGCTCACGGCGGGGACGGCGCGCCGGCGCCGCTGCGCCTGCTGCCCGAGGACTTCGCCGTCATCGAGACCGAGCGTCGCACCAGCGCGGCCGTCGCGCTGTGCGTGGACCTGTCCTACTCGATGTTCGCCGAGGACCGATGGGCGTCGATGAAGCAGACCGCGCTGGCCCTGGCCCACCTCATCGCCACGCGGTACCCGCAGGACGCGCTGCAGGTGATCGGGTTCGGCCGCACCGCCGCGAAGCTCTCCACCGCGCAGCTCGCCGCCGTCGAGCCGTCGATGGTGCAGGGCACCAACCTCCAGCACGCCCTGGCCCTGGCCCGCCAGCACGTCGGCCGGCACCCCACGTCGCAGCCCGTCGTCCTCGTCGTGACGGACGGTGAACCCACGGCCCACCTCGAGGCCGACGGGGAGGCGTGGTTCGAGTGGCCGACGTCGGCGCAGACCCTGCGCGCCACCCTCACCGAGGTGGACGCGATGACGCGCGCCCGCACCCCGATCACCACGTTCGTCCTCGGCGATGACCCGGGGCTGCGCCGCTTCGTCGACGCGATCGCGCGACGCAACGGCGGCCGGGTCATGGCACCGAACCCCTCCCGCCTCGGGGAGTACGTCGTCAGCGACTACCTGCGCACCCGCGCCGGGGCCTGACCGGCGGGGCGCCGGACGTCCCCCGACGGTCGCGGTCACGGGTGAGGGACGACATCCGCCGCGATGGATGCAGGAAGTGACGTCCCGTCGCGCCGAGTTGTCGGATAGGTCAGGATTGGGCTCGTGCAGCATCCCCACCACGAGGTCGACGGCGCGCCCCCCGCCCCGAGGACACGGCCCACTGCGACGCAGGTCCTCGCGGTGAGCGTCGTGTACCTCGCGTGCTGGTCGCTGCTCGACGTCGTCGCCGGCCAGTTCGAGGCGTCCAGGGGCGTGTCGGTCTGGTACCCCCCTCCTGGGCTGGACCTCGCCCTGCTCCTGGCCCTGGGCCTGCGGTGGTGGCCGCTGCTCGTCGCCTCCTCGGCGCTCCACGTGCTCGTCATCAGCCCCGACGAGATCTCCGTGCCCGCCGGCATCCGCTACGCGGGGGTGACCGTCGGCGGGTGCGTCGGCGGCGCTGCGGTCCTCCTGCGCGGCCTCCACGTCGACCCCCGCCTGCCCACCCAGCGCGACGTCGTGTGGCTCGTGACCATCGCCGCCGGCGCCGCGGCGCTCGTGGTGTGCGCGACCCGGGTGGTGATGCTCGGGGCGGTGGGCGTGCCGCTCGAGACGAACCTGGTCCTCAACGTGGCCAGCAACTGGGCGGGCTCGGCCACCGGGATCGCGATGCTCACGCCGGTGCTGCTGCTGCTCGCGCGGCGCGTGGTCACGGCGCGCCACGGCGCCTGGGCGTCGGCGTGGACGT
>JARIBR010000181.1 GCA_029258695.1 Quadrisphaera sp. | reverse complement strand
GTCCGCGCCGACCGTGTGGCGCCACACCCGCCGGTGGTAGACCTCCTCGCCGTCCGGCACCTGCTCGGCGGGCAGGCGCCGCACGTAGTAGACGTGCTCGGCACCCGGCGTGAAGGCGACGGGGGAGTAGCGCAGCCGGTCGACCGGACCGTCGAGCAGCTCGCCGGTGGCCACGTCGACGATGCGCAGCACGCTCTCCTCGGTGCCGCCGCTGGAGAGCTGGTAGGCCAGCAGGTCGCCCTCCTTGGAGGGCTGCCAGGCGTCGAGCGTCGTGGCGCCGCTGGGGTCGATGGCGAGCGGGTCGAGGAGCACCCGCTCCACCCGCTCGCCTCCCGGGCCGTCCTCCTCGACGAGCACGACGGGCAGGTCCGCTCCCGGGTCGCGCCGCGTGGAGAACCGGCGCCGTCCGCGCCACGCCGGGCCGCCGACCGATCCGGTGGCGACCAGCGACGTGATCTGCTCCGCCAGCGTGGCGCGTCCGGGCCACGTGGCGCGCTGGGCCTCCAGCAGCTCGTCCTGCGCGGCGGACCACGCCACCGTGGCCGGGTCGTCGGCGTCCTCGAGGACGCGGTAGGGGTCGGCGACGGGCAGGCGCTGGTCCTGCGGGGCGCCGGCGGGCAGCATCTCGACGAGGCCGGCGGCGGGCAGGTGCGGGTACGGGCTCACCCGCAGGACGGTAAGCGGTGCGATGCTTCCTCCCGTGACGCAGAGCCCGCAGACCGCCGCCCGCCGCGAGAGCGCCGAGCCACCGAGCGAGCGCCTGCGCGAGCTCGCCCGGGCCCACGGCGTGGCCACCTCCTTCGACGGCTGGAAGGGCGGGCGCTCGGAGGCCTCCGCCGCGACCCTCACCGCCGTGCTGGGCGCCCTCGGGGTCGACGCCTCGTCCCCCGAGGCGGTCGCCGCGTCCCTGGAGGAGGCCGCCGACGCCCCGTGGCGGGCCACGCTGCCCCCGGTGGTCGTCGTCACCGACGCGGGCGGCGGGACCGCGGTCGTCCACGTCCGCGACGGCGAGCCGGCGTCGGTGGGCGTCGTGCTCGACGACGGGTCCGAGCGGGCCCTGGAGATGACCGACGCGTGGGCGGAGCCCCGCGAGGTGGACGGGGAGCGCGTCGGCCGCGCCCACTTCGCCGTCCCCGCAGGCCTGCCGCTGGGCTACCACGAGCTGCGAGCGGTCACCGGCACGGGCGGCGAGGTCACGACGTCGATGCTCGTGGTCACCCCGGCCCGCCTGGAGCTGCCGGCGTCGCTCGGCGACAGCGGTCAGCGCTGGGGGTTCATGGCCCAGCTGTACTCGGTGCGCTCGCAGCGCTCCTGGGGCATCGGTGACCTCGGTGACCTCGCCGAGCTGCTGCAGATCTCCGGGGGACGGATGGGGGCGGACTTCCTGCTCGTCAACCCCCTGCAGGCCGCCGAACCCGTCGGTCACATGTCGCCGTCGCCGTACCTGCCCAGCTCGCGGCGCTTCGTCAACCCGCTCTACATCAGGGTGGAGGACGTCATCGAGGTCGCCTACCTGCCCGGTGAGCAGCGCAGCGCCATCGAGGCGCACGCCAGCGCGCTGCGCGAGCTCAACACCGACGCGCAGGCCCTCGACCGCGACACGGTGTGGCGCGGGAAGCTCGCGGCCCTGGAGCTGGTACACGCGGTGCCGCGCTCGGCGGTCCGGCAGGCCGCCTTCGACGCCTACCGCGCCCGCGAGGGCTCGGGGCTCGCGGACTTCGCGCTGTGGTGCGCGCTGGTCGAGCACTTCGGCCCCGGAACGCCGTGGCCCGAGCACGCCGCCGATCCCCGGGACCCGCAGACGCAGGCGCTGCGCGAGCTCCTCGCCCCGCGCGTGGACCTGTGGGAGTGGTTGCAGTGGGTCGCCGACGACCAGCTCGCCGCCGCGCAGTCGGCCGCTGACGTCGCCGGCATGGCGCTGGGCGTCATCCACGACCTCGCCGTGGGGGTGCACCCCTCGGGCGCGGACGCGTGGGCGCTGGCCCCCGTGCTGGCCTCCGGGGTGTCGGTGGGCGCCCCGCCGGACGACTTCAACCAGCAGGGCCAGGACTGGTCCCAGCCGCCGTGGCACCCCCGCCGCCTCGCGGACGCCCGCTACCAGCCGTTCCGCGACATGGTGCGCACGATCCTGCGCCACGCCGGGGGCCTGCGGGTCGACCACGTCATCGGGCTCTTCCGCCTGTGGTGGGTGCCCGCCGGGGGCGGCCCCGCCGAGGGCGCCTACGTCAGCTACGACCACGACGCGATGATCGGGATCCTCGCCCTGGAGGCCCACCTGGCGGGGGCGGTGCTCATCGGCGAGGACCTCGGGGTCGTCGAGCCGTGGGTGCGCGAGTACCTCACCGGCCGCGGGGTGCTGGACACCTCGGTGCTGTGGTTCGAGCGCGACGGCGACGGCGACCCGCTGCCCCCGCAGGCGTGGCGCGAGCTGTGCCTGGCCACCGTCAACACCCACGACCTGCCCCCGACCGCCGGGTACCTCGCCCAGGAGCACGTGGCCCTGCGCGAGCGCCTCGGGCTGCTGACCCAGCCCGTGGACGACGAGCGGGCCGCCGACGCCGAGCAGCAGGCCGCGGTGCTCGACGGGCTGCGGCGCCTGGGGATCCTGGGCGAGCACGCCGACGACGAGGAGTCGGTCGTCGAGGCGCTGCACGTCTTCCTCACCCGCACGCCCAGCCGGCTCGCCGGCGTCCAGCTGGCCGACGCGGTGGGCGAGCGGCGCACCCAGAACCAGCCGGGCACCTCGGACGAGTACCCCAACTGGCGCGTCCCGCTGGCGGACGGCGACGGCCGGAGCGTCAGCGTCGAGGACCTCGTCGACCACGAGCGGGTCCGCGCCCTGGCGGCGATCTTCGCGCGGGAGGACGACCGGTCCTGACGCAGCGACCGGTCCGCCCGGCGCGCGGGGCGCGGGTCGTCCCTGCGCCCGCTCGTGCCTCCTCGCTACGGTTCGACCGTGGTGAACACGACGTCCCCCGTCCAGGTGGTCCCGCTCGGGGAGGACCGGTGGCTGGAGTTCCTCCAGCGCTCCCAGCGAGCCTTCCAGAACGAGCGGCGCATGACCGAGGCCGACGTGGCCATCA
>JARIBR010000158.1 GCA_029258695.1 Quadrisphaera sp. | reverse complement strand
CGGGTCCACCAAGCGGGTCGCCGGCGCCGTCGGCGAGGGCTCGGTGTGCGTCGCCGAGGTCCACCGCTACCTCGAGCCCTGACGTCGGGGCACGACCACCACGACCGCCACCGGCGGGCACCACAGCAACCACCAGAGAGGCAGTGACCATGACGATCATCGGTTTCATCGGATCGGGCAACATCGGCCAGGCGGTCGCGCAGGCGGTGATCGCGGCCGGCCACGAGGTGGTGATGAGCAACTCCCGGGGTCCGCAGACCCTGGACGACGTGGTGGCCGACCTCGGCGACGCGGCCTCCGCGGACACCGTCGACGGAGCCGCGGAGCGCGGCGAGGTGGTCGTGGTCACCATCCCGCTGAGCGCCTACCGCGAGATCCCCGCCGGCCCCCTGGCGGGCAAGGTGGTCATCGACACGAACAACTACTACCCCCAGCGCGACGGGCAGATCGCCGCCCTCGACGACGGCTCGACCACCTCCTCGCAGCTGCTGGCCGACCACCTGCCCGCCAGCCACGTGGTCAAGGCGTTCAACCACGTCCCCGCCGCCGACATCACCGCCGACGCCCAGCCCGCCGGCAGCCCCGATCGCCGGGCGCTGGCGATCGCCGGCGACGAGGAGGGCGCCAAGTCCACCGTCACCTCCCTCATCGACGCCGTGGGGTTCGACGTCGTCGACCTCGGTGACCTCGGTGAGGGCCGGCGCGTGCAGCCCGGGACCCCCGCCTACGGCCCCCGCCTGGACGCGCGCGCGCTGCGAGCGGCCACGGAGGACGCCGGCTGACAGGATCGAGCCGACGCCCACCCGCGAGAGGAACCACCGTGCGCAGCGACCTGTTCTCCACCGACAACCACGAGCTGGACGGCGCCGAGGCCACGGCGCGCTTCGCCCGCCAGAACGCGCAGATGCTCCGCGTGACGCTGGGGCCGAGCAGCCCGGACGTCCTGGCCACCAAGGGCGCGATGGTGGCCTACCAGGGTGAGGTGCGCTTCGACCACGAGGGATCCGGCAGCGTCGGCAAGCTGCTCAAGAAGGTGCTCACGAACGAGGACCTCCCGCTGATGCGGGTCTCGGGGACCGGCGACGTGTTCTTCGCCCAGGAGGCCGGTCACGTCTACCTCGTGGACCTCACCGGCGACGCCATCACCGTCAACGGCGTCAACCTCCTCGCCTTCGACGCCTCCCTCACGTGGGACATCACCCGGGTCAGGGGCGCCGGCGCGCTGTCCGGCGGGCTCTACAACACCGAGGTCGGCGGGACCGGCACCGTCGCGCTGGTGACCATCGGCCAGCCGGTGGTGCTCGACTGCTCCGCCCAGCCGACCTACGTCGACGTCCAGAGCGCGGTCGCCTGGTCAGCGCACCTGACGCCGCGGGTGGTCTCGTCGGTGAACGTGCGCTCGCTGCTGCGCGGCGGCAGCGGTGAGGCCTTCCAGTACGCGTTCTCGGGGCCGGGCTTCGTCGTCGTCCAGCCCAGCGAGCTGACCCCGCGCAGCGCCCAGGGCGCCGCTGCCGCCGGGCAGGGCCTGACCGGGGGGTTCCTGCGCTGAGCTGCGGCGCGCGGGTCCTCGTGACCGCCGACCGGGCCCGGCGGCTGGCTCGGGTTGGGCGTCCGGATCACTCGCGGGTGCTGCGCCGCGACGCGGCGAACGGTGCCTGGCGCACGTACCAGCCGTGGTCGAGGACGTCGGCGACGAACACCGCGAGGTCCGCGCGGGACATCGACGTCGACCGCGTGGAGACGTGCGCGTCGTGGTCGACGGCGCCGGTCGCGGGGGCGTCGGTCAGCCGCGGAGGTCGTACGAGCGTCCACTCCAGGTCGCTGGCGGCGAGGGTCTGCAGCTCGGCGGCCTTGTCGCCCACCATCGCGCCGCCGAACGTGGCCATGGCCGTCGAGATGACCTTGTCGCGGGTGCGCTTGCGGTCCCCCGGTGCGTCGACCCCGGCTCCGCTGACGCCGACGAGGCGGCGCACCCCGGCGCCCTGCATGGCCGCGACCAGGGCGGGCGCGAGCGTGGCGTGCAGGTGGGTCTCGTCCCTGCGCGGTCCCAGCGCGGAGACCACCGCTCCGGCGCCGGCCAGCGCGCGGACGAGGACCTGCCCGTCGCGCACGTCGCCGACCGCCACGTCGGTGCCGGCGGGCGCGCGAGCGGCGTCACGCACCACGGCGACCACCTCGTGGCCGCGGCCGAGAAGCTTTGCGACCACCAGGCGCCCGGTGCGCCCGGTGGCTCCGAGCACGGCGATCCTCATGGCGTCCCCTTCGTCCGGGGCGGGTCCTGCGGGCTGCTGCCTGCGGCGGGGCCTGGCTCGAAGGCCGCGCGCTCGCGCTCGAGCACGGGACGCACGCCGGTCGGCGCCCGCCCGGTGACGGCGTGCACGTCGTCGGTCAGCCCGGCGGCGATACCGAGCCGGGCGGTGGTGTAGATCACGGAGGTGACCGCGACCATGCTCGTCGGCATGCCCCACGCGCGGGCCCGTCGCACGTACTCGACCAACCCCGGCGCGCGGTAGGTGATCCGGCGCCCCAGCACGTCGCTGAGCCGGACGGCGACCTCGTCGTACGTCAGCGCCTCCGGGCCGGTGGGGGTGTACGCCTGCTGCGCGTGGGCGCCGGGGTCGAGCAGGGCCGCGGCGGCCACCGCGGCGACGTCGACGGCGTCGACGAACGCGGTGCGGCCGCGGCCGGCGGGCATGAGCAGCTCGTCGTGCTCGCGCACCTGGGCGCCGTGGACCTGGGCGAGGTTCTGGGTGAAGAAGGACGGCCGCACGAAGGTCCACGCCATCCCGGAGTCACGGAGCCACGACTCGAGGCGCGCGTGGGGCACGACCTTCAGGCGGTCCGCGCCCTGGACGGAGAGCAGCACCACGTGGCGCACGCCGATCGCCCGAGCGGCCCGGAGCGCGGGGGCGACGTCGCGCCTCACGTCGCCGACCTGCGGGGGGCGGAGCAGGAACATCGTCTCGACGCCGGTGAACGCCGCCGACCACGTGGTCGGGTCGGTGAGGTCGAAGCGCACCTCCTCGACCCCCTCCTCCGGGTCCGAGCCTGGGTGCCGCGTGGCGGCGCGCACCGGCGCCCCGGCCTCACACAGGGCTCGGACCAGCGGTGCGCCTACGGTGCCGGTGGCACCGGTGACGAGGACGGGGGACGAGTGACTCACATGTGCACGGTACAACTGTGACGACGGACGGGCTCGCCGAGATCGACGACGCGCTCCTGCGCCTGCGCCGGCTCTGGAGCGCCTCGCGCCACCGGATCGTCGACGATCACGGCGCCGCCGTGGACATCTCCAGCCTCATCGTCGTCGAGGCCTGCGGCCGCGGCGCCGAGGCCGGCTACGAGGTGAGCATCGGGGACGTCGCCGCCCTCGCCGACGTCGCCCCCTCCACGGCCACCCGCCTGGTCGACCGCGCCGCCGCGGCCGGATGGGTGCGCCGGAGGCCGTCATCGGCCAGCGCCCGGCGCACCGCCCTGGTGCTCACCGACGACGGCGCGGCCCTGCGCGAGCGAGCCGTGCGCGCGCGTCAGACCTGGCTCGCCGACCACCTCGCCGGCTGGGACGCCGCCGACACCGCCCGCCTCGGCGCGCTGCTGGGCCGCTTCGCCGACGGCCTCGACCCCGCCTGAGCGCCCGGGTGGTCAGCCTCGGGGCAGCAGGAGCAGCTTGCCGGTGGTGCGCCGCGCCTGGAGGTCCGCGTGGGCGGCGGCGGCCTCGGCGAGCGGGTAGCGGTGCCCGACGCGCACGGCCAGCGAACCGGCCACGGCGGCCTCGAAGACCTCCCGGGCCCGCCACGCCAGCTCGGCGGGGTCCGCGACGTGGTGCACCAGCGTGGGGCGGGTGAGGAAGACCGACCCGGCGGCGTTGAGGCGCTGCGGGTCGAGCGGGGGCACCGGGCCCGACGCGCCACCGAAGAGCACCAGCGTCCCGCGCGGGCGCAGCGAGGCCAGCGAGGCGTCGAAGGTCGCAGCGCCCACCCCGTCGTAGACCGCGTGCACCCCGGCGCCGCCGGTGAGCTCGCGCACCGCGGCGGGCAGGTCTGCGGTGATGTCGGCCAGCCCGGTGTAGCGGATCACCTCGTCGGCCCCGGCCTCGCGGGCCAGCTGCTCCTTCTCCGGCGTGGACGTGGTGGCGATGACCCGGGCGCCGCGGGCGCGCGCCATCTGCGTGATGAGCGCCCCCGTTCCCCCGGCGCCGGCGTGGACGAGGACGTCCTAGCCCTCGCCCACCGGGAACGTGGACGCGGTGAGGTAGTGGGCGGTCATGCCCTGCAGCGGCAGCGCGGCGGCGCGCTCGTCGTCCAGGCCGTCGGGCACCGCCAGCGCCCCGGCGGCCGGCACCAGGGCGAGCTCGGCGTAGGAACCGGGCGCCTCGTGCCAGGCCACCCGGTCACCGACGGCGTGAGCGGTGACGCCCTCGCCCACCGCGCGCACCGTCCCGGCGCCCTCGCTGCCGGGGACCACCGGCAGGGGCGCCGGGTAGGTGCCGTCGCGGCGGTAGACGTCGATGACGTTCACGCCCGCCGCGGCCACCTCGACCAGCAGCTGCCCGCGGCCGGGCACGGGGTCGTCCAGCTCGACGGGCTCGAGGACGTCGGGACCACCGACGTGGGAGACCTGGATCGCGCGCATGCCCCCACCGTGCCAGCCGCGGCGGGCCGAGGAGAGGTCGGGCGTCGTGGCTGCGGCCCCCGGCAGGGTGCCCGCGCCGACGGTGCCGGTAGCGTCGACGCCCCCCGACGAGAGGACCACGCCATGGCGCAGACCTGCTCCCACCTCGACACCATCGACGTCGACGTCACGCCCTCCGCGGACGGCTGCGAGGACTGCCTGGCCATCGGCGGCCGGTGGGTCCACCTGCGAACCTGCCAGGTGTGCGGGCACGTCGGCTGCTGCGACAGCTCCCCGAACCGGCACGCCACCGCCCACCACCACGCCACCGAGCACCCCGTGGTCCGCTCCTTCGAGCCGGGCGAGAGCTGGTTCTTCTGCTATCCCGACGACCTCACCTTCGAGCTGGACGGCGCGGCGCCGGCCCCCTCGCACAGCTGAGGTCGCCCGGTCCCGTCGGTGCCGTCGAAGCGGCGGTGAGCGACGTCGACCCGGTGGGCCGCGAGCGGGCCAGACGCCGTCCGGGACCGGTCAGGCGCCGGCCGGCGTCAGCTCGCCGCGCTCTCGGCGGCGCTCGTCGCCGGGCTCTCGGGGGCGCTCGCCCCGCTCGCCGGCCGGGGCGTGGTGCATGACGCTGCCGTCCGCGAAGCGCACGCCGTCGTCGCAGCGGGCCTCGACCTTGCCGCCGGCGAACTGCTCGTCGTACAGCTGGGCGTAGAGCCCGCGCCGCTCCAGCAGCTCGGCGTGGGTGCCGCGCTCGACCACGCGCCCGGCCTCGAAGACGAAGATCTGGTCGGCGGCCAGCACCGTGGACAGCCGGTGGGCGATGGCGATGGTGGTGCGCCCGACCATCACCGCCTCCAGGGCGGCCTGGACCAGGCGCTCGCTCGCGGTGTCCAGCGCCGAGGTCGCCTCGTCGAGGATGAGCACCCGCGGGTCGGCGAGGATCACCCGGGCGATGGCCAGGCGCTGCTTCTCCCCGCCGGACAGGCGGTAGCCGCGCTCGCCGACGGTGGTGTCGTACCCGTCCTCGAGCCGCTCGATCCGGTCGTGGATGTTCGCCGCCCGCGCCGCGGCGACCACCTCGGCGTCGCTGGCGCCCTCGCGGGCGTAGCGCAGGTTGTCGGCCACCGTGCCGTGGAAGAGGTAGGACTCCTGGGTCACCATGCCGATCGTCGCCGCGAGCGTGCCCTGGTCCAGCGCGCGCACGTCGTGGCCGTCGAGGGTCACCCGCCCGTCGTCGACGTCGTACAGGCGCGGCACCAGGTACGACGCGGTGGTCTTGCCCGCCCCCGAGGGCCCTACGAACGCCACGAGCTGGCCGGGCTCGATGTCCAGGCTCACCCCGTCGAGGGTCCACGGCTGCTCGCCCGCCTCGTCGGCGCGGTCCCCGGCGGAGTAGCGGAAGCGCACCTCCTCGAAGCCCACCCGGCCGGCCACCTCGTCCTCGGCCAGCGAGACGGCGTCGGGCGCGTCGACGATCTGCGGGCGCAGGTCCAGGTAGGCGAAGATCCTCTCGAACAGGGCCATCGACGTCTGGACGTCCACCGCCACCCGCAGCAGGGCCACCGTGGGGAACAGCAGCCGCGTCTGCAAGGTGGTGAACGCCACGATGGTCCCCGCCGTCAGGGTGTCGCCGCCGCCGGCGAGGAAGACCCCGGCGATCGACAGGCCCGCGAACAGGTACACCAGCGCCGGGGTGAGGCCGAAGAACGCCTGCACCACGGCGAAGAAGGACTGCCCGGTCATCGTCTGGCGCACCTGGAGGTCCGCCTGGCGGGCGTTCTCGCCGGTGTAGCGCTCGACCTCGGTCCGCTGGCGCCCGAAGACCTTGGTCAGCAGGACTCCCGAGACGCTCAGCGTCTCCTGGGTGATCGCGCTCATGTCCGCCAGCGAGGCCTGCGTCTTGCCGGCGATGCGCCGGCGCACCCGCCCCACACGCACCTGGAGGACCACGAAGACGGGGATGAGCACCAGCGCCACGAGCGTGAGCCGCCAGGAGAGGATGAGCATCGCCACCAGCGCGGAGACCACCGTCACCGCGTTCGCGAGGATCGAGGAGGCGGTGTCGGTGACCACCGCCTGCACCCCGGCGACGTCGTTGCCGAGGCGGGACTGGATCTCGCCGGTCCGCGTGCGGGTGAAGAACGCCAGCTCCATGCGCTGCAGGTGGGCGAACAGCCGGTCGCGCAGGTCACGCATCACGCGGTTGCCCAGCACGGTCGTCAGGTAGGTCTGGCCGACACCGATGGCCGCCGCGACGAGGGTGATGGCGACCGAGGCCCCCACCAGCGCGCCCAGCAGGCCCAGGCGTGGATCGCCGACGGCGCCGCCGACGCGCGGGAACAGGGCCCGGTCGAAGATCGCCTGGGTGAGGAACGGGGTCACCGCGCCGAGGGCGGAGGAGACGACGATCGCCACCGCGATGAGCGCCACCCGCCCGCGGTAGGGCGCGAAGAGGCGCACCACCCGGCGACCGGTCCGGTCAGCATCCTCCGCGGCCGGCGGCTCACCGGCGACGGCGTCCGCGGGCGCCCCCGCCACGCTCATGCCGCGATCCTCACCCAGCCTGCGTCGGCGAGGCAAGCGCGGTGGTCGTGGCCGCCGCGTCATCGCTCGTGGTCGGCGCCACGACCACGACCACGACCACGACCACGACCACGACCACGACCACGACCACGACCACGACCACGACCACGGTCCCTGCCGCTGCCGCACGGGCGCTCGCGTCGGCCGCTCCACCCGCTCCACCCGCTCCACCGGCTCCACCGGCTCCACCGGCTCCACCGGCTCCACCGGCTCCGGTGATCATGGGCCATCACCCCCTTCCAGCTCCGGGAAGAGGGGTGAGAGCCCATGATCACCGGAGGGTGCCTGAGCGGGTGCCTGAGCGGGTGCCTGAGCGGGTGCCCGAGGGGCTGGTGCGGGCAAGACCGAGGCTCGTGGCTACCGGGCCCCAGCCGCCGCCGGGGAGTGCGACGATCTGTGGGTGGTCGACACCTCGGCGCAGGACGCCCGCACCGCCGCGGCCCAGCGGCGGACGGTGCGGGTGCTCGCGATGACCCAGCTGTGCGCCGGTGTGGGCCTCGCCGCGGGGGTCGCCGTCGGGGCCCTGCTGGCCCGCGACCTCCTCGGTGGCGACGCCCTCTCCGGGCTGCCGTCGGCGCTGTCCACGCTGGGCGGCGCGCTGGCGACCCTCCCCCTGGCGCGGTTGATGAGCCTCAGGGGACGGCGTCCGGGCCTCACCGCGGGGTACGTCATGGCTGCTGCGGGCTGTCTCGTGGTGGTCGCGGCGGCCGCCACGCGCAGCGTCGCCCTGCTGCTGGTGGGGATGGCCTGCTTCGGGGTGGGCAACACCACCGGCCTGCTGTCCCGCTACGCGGCCGCCGACCTCGCCCTGCCCGCCCAGCGCGGTCGCGCCACCGGCACGGTGCTGTTCGCCACGACGTTCGGCGCCGTCGCCGGGCCCACCCTCCTCGAGCCGATGGGGGCGGTCGCCGAGGGTGCCGGTCTCCCCCGGCTGTCGGGCCCCTTCCTGCTCTCCTGCGTCGCGTACCTCCTGGCTGCCACCGTGGTCTCGGTCCTGCTGCGTCCCGACCCGCTGACGCTGGCCCGCGCGCACGCCGCCGACGCCGACGCCGACGCCGACGCTCGAGAGCGTGCTGCCGAGCCCGGTCGCGGGCTCGCGGACGGCGCGGCGGCGCCCCCCGCCGTCTCCCCGTGGTCGCTGCTCGCCCGCGGCGACGCCCGTACCGCGGTCGTCGCGATGGTGGCCGCACAGCTGGTGATGGTGGCGATGATGACGATGACCCCGGTGCACATGGTCTCCCTCGGCCTGACCCTGGGGACGGTCGGCTTGGTGATCAGCGCCCACGTGGCGGGGATGTACCTGTTCTCCCCGCTCGTGGGAGTGCTGGTCGACCGCGTGGGGGCGCACGCCACCATCCGCGCGGGAGCCGTGGTGCTGGCCGTCGCCGGCGCCATCGGCGTCATCGCCCCGGGCGGCTCGCCGCTCGTCATCGGCGTGGCCCTGTTCGCGCTCGGTCTGGGGTGGAGCCTGGCGCTGGTGGCGGCCAGCGCTCTGCTCACGGGCGTCGTCGCCGTCGCCCGGCGCGCGGAGGTCCAGGGGCGGGCAGACCTGCTGCTGGGGCTGGCCGGCACCCTCGGGAGCGTGGGGTCCGGGCTGGTGCTGGCGCTGGCCGGCTACGTCGGCGTCGCGCTGCTCGTGCTGGTGGTCGCGCTGGTGCTGGTGGCCCTCGGCTCCAGGCGCCGGGCGAGCGTGCCGGCGTGAGCCCACGGCCGTCACCACCGCAGCAGCCAGCGGCTCCCCCGCGAGCCCGTCCCTCCCCCGCGAGCCCGTCCCTCCCCGGGGTGAGGGAGCTGACGACGCCGCGGGCGTCTCGGGGGGCGTGCTCGACGATGACCGGGTATGACGGGAGCCGTACCGCCACGACAGCCGTGCCCACCAGGGCGGAGCCGTGACCGTCCCCACGCCCCGGAGAGGTGGCCCCACCATGGCCGACGTCGACGCACCACACCTCGAGCACACGACGACGGGCTCCGGCCCCGGCGTGCTGCTGGTCCACGGCACCGGGGCGAGCAAGGACACCAACTGGGGCGAGGTGCCGCAGCGCCTCGCGGAGCGGTTCACGGTGACCGCGGTGAACCTGCCGGGCAGCGGTGCGAGCGCCCTGCCGGACGGCGCCGCGCTCACGCCCGACGGCGTCGTCGACCAGCTCGCCGCGGTGGTGCGGGCGGCGGGCACCGGCCCCGTCCACGTCGTCGGGTACTCCCTCGGCGCGGCCCTGGCGATCGAGCTCGCCGCCTCGCGGCCGGAGACCGTGGCCTCGCTGACCCCGGTGGCCGGCTACAGCGCCGGGACGCCGCGCCTGGAGGCGCTCATGGAGCTGTGGCAGCTCGCGTACGCGGCGGACGTCGAGGTGATGGTCCGCCTGCTGCTGCACACGGGCATGGGGCCGCTGTTCTGGGAGAACGCCGACCGGGCCACCGTGGGCGCGAGCGTCGCCGGCTTCACCGCGACGCTCGCACCGGGTTTCGCCGAGCAGGCGCTGCTCAACACGCGGGTGAACACCCGCTCCCGGCTGGGAAGCATCGCCGTCCCGACCCTGGCGGTCGGGCTGACGCACGACGAGATCGTCCCGCCGGAGCACTCGCGGGGGATCGCCGCCGCCATCCCCGGGGCCCGCTACGCGGAGGTCGCCGGGGGCCACCTCGCGCCGTGGGAGAACCCGGCGGGGTTCGCCGACGTCATCGTCGAGCACCTCGGCTCGCTGGAGCGCTGAGCCTGCCGCGCGTCCGGCGACGGGCAGCGAGCGGTCACGACAGGCGGGTGGCCGCGGCGGCGCCCAGCGCAGCGGCCACCAGGCTTCCCTCGTCGAGGACCGCGGACAGGGCGCGCAGCCGTCCGAGGTCGAGGTCCACGACGCCACCTCGAGCGCTGCCCCAGGCGGAGCAGTGATGCGTGCTGGACTGCACGGGCGCGCGCTCGTAGCGTCGTCCCGTGACGTCGAGCGAGCTCCTGGCCGCCGCCTCGGGGGTGGGTCTGGGCCTGTCGCTCATCATCGCCATCGGCGCCCAGAACGCCCTGGTGCTGCGCCAGGGCCTGCGCCGCGAGCACGTCGGCCCGGTGGTCGCCGTCTGCGCGGCCTCCGACGCCGTGCTCATCGCCGCGGGGGTGGCGGGAGCCGGCGCGCTGCTCACCGCGGCGCCGGGTGCGCTCACGGTCGTCCGCCTGGCGGGAGCGGTCTTCCTGCTCGGGTACGCGGTGCTCGCCGCGCGTCGGGCCCTGCACCCGGCGGCCCTCGGTCCCGCCGCCTCCGGCGGGGCGTCGCTGGGGTCGACGCTGGCCACGACCGTCGCGCTCACGTGGCTCAACCCCCACGTCTACCTCGACACCGTCGTCCTGCTCGGTTCGGTGGCGGCCACGCACGGTGGCGCCCGGTGGTGGTTCGCCGCGGGCGCCATGGTCGGGAGCGTGGTGTGGTTCGTCGCCCTGGGCGCCGGCGCCCGGCTGCTGCGGCCCGTCTTCGCCCGCCCGGGCGCGTGGCGCGTGCTCGACGCCGGCGTCGCCGTGGTGATGACCGTCCTCGCGCTGAACCTCGTCCTCGGGTCGTGACCGCGCCCACCCGCCGGCTCACGGGTGCTCGATCTGGGCGGTAGCGGGACCCGGACGCCGCCGAGACAGCGCCGTGGGACCGCGCCAGCCCCGCCGACCAGCTCGCTCGCGAGCGGGCGGACGATGCCGACCGGTGAGCTGTGGGCCAGGGACCTGGGTGAGCCGGTGGACCCGGAGGCCGGCTCCGCCCATCGGGCGCGGGTGGTCTCCCCGATGAGGTCCAGCGGACCGCTGCGGGTGGTCTGCCCCCTGACGACCACGCGCCGCGACCACCCCTGGCGGATCGAGACCGAGCCCGAGGCCGCCACCGGTCTTCGCCACACCTCGGACGTGGTGACCGAGCACCTCCGATCGATCTCCACGGCGAGAGGGGTCCGGCGCATCGGGGTCGTCGACCCGCTGACCCTCGCGCAGGTCCGCGGGCCGCCGGCTGCGACCGCGCCACGCGTGACGCGACAGCGGTCGAGCGCTCAGCCCTCCGACGAGGCCGTGCGGCTCGTGCTCGCTGGGCTGCCGCTCGTCGGCGAGGCGACGTCCAGCTCGACGAGCGCGTCGTCGTCGATGCCGTCGATGCCGCCGCCCACGACGGACGGCACGTCGACGCCGTGGTCCGCCAGGGAGACCGGCACGGCGCCGGAGCGGACCGCCCGGTGGACGAGGACCGCCGCGACCAGCACGAGGACGGCGAGCACGACGCGGCGTCGCGCGGGGAGCCGAGGTGCGGCACGGCCGACACCCCGGGGGTCGCGGGACGCCCGTGGTCCCGCCCCACCGCACGGGTCGGCGTTCCTGCATGATGCCCGGGTGGTCGGGGCGGAGCGCGGGCGCGGAAGCGCCACGGCGGCCGACGGCGTGCGGGCGTCCATCCCCCTGCTCGTCGGAGCCGTCCCCTTCGGCCTGGTCACCGGCGTCAGCGCCGTCGAGGCCGGACTCGGACCCCTGGGCTCCACGGCGTGGTCCGTGGTCGTCTTCGCCGGGGCGGCGCAGCTCGCCGCCTACGCGCTCATCGGCTCGGGCGCCTCGGTGGTCGTCGTGGTCGCGACCGCGCTGGTGGTCAACGCCCGCTTCGTCCTCTACTCCGTCTCGCTCGCGCCCCACCTGGCGCACCTGGACCGGCGCCGGCGCCTGCTGGCGGCGTACCTGCTCACCGACCAGGCGTACCTCACCGCCGTCGTCCGCTACCGCGACGGCCTGGACCCGGCGAGCCGGTGGCGCTTCTACCTCGGCGCCGGCTGGTCGCTGTGGGCCACCTGGCTGGTCGCCACGCTGGTCGGCGCCCTGGTCGGCGGGGTCCTGCCCGACTCGCTGCCCCTCGGCTTCGCCGTGCCGCTGGCCTTCCTCGCGATGCTCGTGCCCACCATCACCGGCCGGCCCACGCTGGTCGCCGCACTGGTGGGCGCGGCCGTCGCGGTGGTCGCCGCTCCGCTGGGCTCCGCCGCGCTGCTGCTGTCCGCCCTCTGCGGGATCGGCGCCGGCTCGGCGCTGGCCCTGCGCCCCGGCGGAGGGCCGAGCGCCCCCGCCGCCGAGGACGCGCCGTGAGCACCACCGCCGTCGTGGTCGCGCTCGTCCTCACCGGGCTGGGGACGCTCGCGGTGCGCGGCAGCGCGCTGGTCTTCGCGGACCGCCTGAGCGACGTGTCACCGCGCACCCAGACGGTGCTGTCGATGATCCCGCCGGCCACCCTCGCAGCCCTCGTCGCCCCCGCGCTGCTCCGGCCCGAGGGGACGTTCGCCCCGCTCGGGCCGCAGGCCCTCGCCGGGCTTGTCGCCCTGGCCGTGGCGTGGCGCACCCGCAACCTCCTGGCCACGATCGTCGTCGGGCTCGTCGCCGTGGTCGCGCTGGAGCTGGTGATCGGCTGAGCCCGGCGTCCGGTGCCGGCGCCGGCGGTCGCCGAGCAGGCCGGCAGCCGGGCGGCCGCGCGCCGTGAGCCACACTTCTCCTCGGCCTGGGAGCCTCCCCGGCCGAGGAGACGAGGAGCACCCATGGACGAGGACCTGCACGCCCGCATCGAGGCGCTGGTCGCCGAGGAGCACGCTCTGCGCGAGAGCCACGGCGCGGGCACCGGCCTCAGCGACGACGAGCGCTCGCGCATGAGCGCCCTCGAGGTGCGGCTGGACCAGACGTACGACCTCCTGCGCCAGCGCAGCGCCCGGCGGCGCGCCGGCCTGGACCCCGAGGGCGCGCAGGAGCGGCCCGCCTCGGAGGTGGAGGGCTACGTCAACTGAGCCGGCGGCAGGCGGACCCCGCGCCGGATCCGCCGAGGATCAGGCCAGGCCCTCGGCGACCAGGCGGTCCTGCACGGTCTTGATCACCAGCGCCCCGTCGCCCATGGCCGTGGCGATGCGCTTGGTCGAGCCGTGGCGCACGTCCCCGATGGCGTACATCCGCGGGGACGAGGTCTCCATCGGGTCCGGTTCGCGCTCCAGCGGCCACGCGCCGGCCCACGGCGGCGTGAGCAGGTCGACCCCGGTCACGAGGTAGCCGGACGCGTCCACGCACACCCCGCGGTCGGCGGCCCACCCCGTCTGGGGCACCCCGCCGATGCAGACGAAGAGCGCGTGCACCTCGCGCTCCTCCTCGCCGCCGTCGGCCCGGCTCAAGGTCACCGTGCGCAGCCAGTCGTCGCCCGAGGCCGCCGTGACCTGCGTGCGGGTGAGGACGTCGATGGTGGGCGCGGCCTCGATGCGCTCGAGGAGGTAGCGCGAGAGCGTGGCCGAGAGCGCCTCGCCGCGCACGGCGATGGTCACCCGTCGGGCCCAGCGGGCGAAGTACAGCGCCGCCTGCCCGGCGGAGTTGCCCCCTCCGACGATGACGACGTCCCGGTCCACGACGCCGGGGGCCTCGGACGTCGCCGCGCCGTAGAACACCCCCCGGGCGTCGAGCCGCTCGATCCCCGGCACGTCGAGACGGCGCCACGCCACCCCGGTGGCGCACACCAGCGCTCCCGCGGTGAGGCGGGACCCGTCGTCGAGGACCACGCGGCGGTACCCGTCGTCGGTGCTCCCCCCGTCGACCACGCTGGAGGCGAGGACGACCTCCGCCCCCAGGCGCAGCGCCTGGAGGCGGGTGCGCTCGGCGAGGTCGCGCCCGCTGATGCCGTCGGTGAAGCCCGGGTAGTTCTCGATGAGCGAGGTGGTCCCCGCCTGCCCGCCGACGGCGAACGCCTCGACGACCAGCACCCGCAGGCCCTCGGCGGCGCCGTAGACCGCCGCGGCGAGACCCGCCGGGCCGGCGCCCACGACGACCACGTCGTAGTGCTCACGGCGCGCGGTGGTGTCGCAGTCGAGGGCCACGGCGAGATCGCGCAGGGCCGGCTGCGTCAGCTCCCGTCCGTCCGCGGTGGTGACCTTCACGGGGCCGTCGGCGGGCCGGTAGCCGTAGGCGATGCGGTTGCGGGTGAGGAAGTCGCGCACCGCGAAGGCACCGTCGTGCCCGGAGACCTGCACGGCGCCGGGCTCGTCCGAGGTGACCGCGACGATCGCGTCGTGCCGGCGGTCGTCGTCCGGCGGCGCGGCGGCGTCGCCGTGCTCGGCGCCGTCCGGCGGCGCGTCGTCGCGTCCGGTGGCCTCGGGCACCGCGTCGTCGCGCCCGGCGTCCGACGTCGGGGATGCCGGGTGAGGGGCCGCGGTCATGACCGGACGTCCTGCGGACGGCCCGAGGACCCGCGCCACACGACGGCGGCGAGCAGCGGCAGCACGAGCAGGAAGGCCAGGCGCAGGTCGACGAGCCCGGCGAGGCCGGCGAGGACCACCGGCGCCAGGAGGATCGCCGTGCCGGAGGCGAGCGCGCCGGCGCTGGCGCCGCGGCGCGCCCCGAGGCCCGGCACGGCGAGCAGCTCGGCGAGGGTCACGGGGTAGAGCAGCGCGGCGCCGAGCCCGGCGAGGAACAGCCCGCCGGCCACGAGCACCGGTCCGTCGGCGAGGACCACGAGGGCGGTCCCCACCGCGGTCACCGCGGCGCTCACCGACAACACGCGCGGCCACCCGGCGAGGGCGATCCCGGCGGCGCGCCCCACCGCCATCCCCAGGGGGAAGGCCGTCGCGGTCGCCACCGCCGCCGCGGCCGGCAGCCCGGTGAGCTGCAGGCGGGCCACGGCCCAGACGACGAAGCAGAACTCGACCGAGACCGCCGCCACCACGGTGGCCCAGCGCCGCCCGGCCCCGGGAGGTCCGAGCAGCGGGTGGGCGCGCGGCGCTGGCTCGCCGTCCTCCGCGGGCGCCTGGGACGGCGTGTCGGCGGCCGACGCCCCGCGGCCGCGGACCGCGGCGATGACGAGCAGCGGCGGCACCATCACCAGCAGCGCGAGGCG
>JARIBR010000132.1 GCA_029258695.1 Quadrisphaera sp. | reverse complement strand
TCAGTCCAGCTCGGGGTGCGGCACGACGAGTCCTTCGAGGTCGGGGTAGACGGGCTCCCCGCGCCGTGCGAGCTCCACGAGCACGCGATCCTCGGCGCGGTAGCGCTGTCCGCGCTGGAGGCGGGCGATGCTTCGACGCAGCGCGTCCGAGCTCGTCTGGGGTGAGTCGCACGGCGATCTGGGTCGTGGCGGCGGGCGTCGGCATGAGGCAGTGTCCCGCATGTGGCTACCAAGTGATGTGCAGAGGTATCCGTCGCGCTCGCCAGCTCATGGAGATGGGAGTGCAGACGCGGCAGCGGCTGCTGGGCCATGCCACCATCGGCTCGTCCCGCGCTCAGCGGGGTGAACCCAGTGCGGCCGTCGATCGGCTCTGGGTCTGCAGGTGATCCCCGCGTCGGCGGGGTAGATGGCCAGAGACTGCAGGGTCGAGGTGTTCGCTTCACACCAACAGTGCAGTTGTAGATCGTTACGTGTGCTAACGTCCCGTGACATGGAGATCAGTGGTGGACAGACACAGGGGCCCATCACCGCGTACGTCGACGAGTCCTACCGCTCGACCGTCTCGACCTACGTCCTGTCGAGTGCGCTCGTTCCTACGAGCCGTGCCGACGACCTGCGCGATCACCTGAAGCGCCTCGCCAGGGGCCGTGCGCGGATCCACTGGCGTGACCGGTCAACTCGGGAGCGGCTCGTGCTGGCTCGGGAGGTCGCCGCGCAGGGTGTCCGGTCTGTCAGCTGGGTCACCAGTGTGAGCGTGGCCAAGCAGCAGGAGCGGGCGCGACGCGTGCTGCTGGAGCGAGCGGTATTCGACCTGGTGGAGATCAGCGCCGTGGCGCTCGTGCTGGAGACTCGCCACGAAGAGAGGAACCGGCACGACCGTGATGCCCTCCGAGGTTTTCAGCGGGCTGGTGTCCTCACCGGAGACCTCGACGTCTCTCACGGGCTACCGCTCGAGGAACCCTTGTTGTGGCTGGCCGACGTCGTGGCCGGTGCGGTAGGGGAGGCTTGCTGCGGTCGCAAGGACTCTCTCGCGGCGTTCGGGTCACACGCAGTTGTCGTCGATGTACCGCCTCGCTGATCCACTGTGCACGACAACGGGCCAGGCGCCTGCTATGCCGCAGGGAGTCCTGGCCCGGTCGTCGTCGTCCTGGGACGACGTGTCAAGTATGTGTCCCACACGCGCATGGGTCAAGGTCAACTGCTTCCCACCGCGCACGGTTCGTGCCAAGGTAACGCTGTGCTGAGCGATGCTGCCCAGAGCGTGTGGGCCAAAACGAGCCCGCGTGACGACGGGTGGTTGCCGCTGACGCGCCACCTCGAGGACGCCGCCGCGGTCGCGGGCCTGCTCTGGGACCGCTGGCTCCCCGCATCGACCCGCCGGCAGATCAGCGCGCCGCTCCCGGGCGGTGACGGCGACGGGCGCCGGCTGGTCACCGGGCTCGCGGGCGTGCACGACCTCGGCAAGGCCACCCCCGCCTTCGCCGTGCAGGCGGAGGCGATGGCGTCCCACCTCACCGCGCGGATGCGCGACGCCGGGCTGGCGATGCCGACGAAGCTCGCTGACCGCTCCACGGTGCGCCACGAGCTGGCCGGCCAGCACCTGCTGACGCGGTGGCTCACCGACGGGGGGTGGTCGCGAAAGGCCGCATGCACCTACGCCGTCGCGGTCGGTGGCCACCACGGCGCTCCGCCGGACACCACGGCGCTCCAGCGCGTGCCCGAGCGCCCGCACCTCGTCACCCCGGACGAGCGGTGGGCCGCGGTCCAGACCGAGCTGCTGGAGCACGCGGCGGCGATGACCAGCGTCACCGCCCGGCTCCCGGCCTGGTCGTCGGCGCCGCTGCCCTCCCCGGTGCAGGTGCTGCTCGGCGCGGTGGTCATCGTCGCCGACTGGATCGCCAGCGACGACGAGCTGTTCGCCTACTACCCGGTCGCCGCACCCGCGTCCTCCGCGGAGCGCGCCGAGGCTGCCTGGCGGACGCTCGACCTGCCGCCCCAGTGGCGCCCCTGCGCCCCGCCGGAGGGTGACGAGCAGCTGTTCGCCGACCGCTTCTCCCTCCCGCCGGGCGCGGCGTTGCACCCGGTGCAGCGCGCCGCCGCAGCGCTCGCCCGCGAGGTCGACGAGCCGGGCCTGGTGGTGGTCGAGGCGCCGATGGGCGCCGGCAAGACCGAGGCGGCACTCGCCGCCGCCGAGGTGCTCGCCCACCGCACCGGCGCCGGCGGGGTGTTCGTCGCGCTGCCCACCATGGCGACGTCCGACGCGATGTTCACCCGCGTGCGCCGATGGGTCGAGCGGCTCCCGGCCGCGAGCGGCGCCGGGGACCAGGGCGACCTCACGGTCTTCCTCGCGCACGGCAAGGCCGCGCTCAACCCCGAGGCGGACGCCCTGCGGCGGACCAGGGGGCCCGCGGCGGTCGCACAGGACGAGGACACCGCGCGTCGGGCCGGTGATCCCCAGCGAGCCGTCGCGGACCAGCGCGCCGTCGCCATCGCTCACGCCTGGCTGCGCGGGCGCAAGCGCGGACCGCTGTCCTCGATCGTCGTCGGCACGGTCGACCAGGTGCTCTTCGCGGGCCTGCGAAGCAAGCACCTCGTGCTGCGCCACCTCGCGCTCGCCAGCAAGGTGGTCGTCGTCGACGAGGTGCACGCCGTCGACGTCTACATGGGCCGCTACTTCCAGCGGGTGCTGCACTGGCTCGGCGCCCACGGCGTGCCCACCGTGGTGCTCTCTGCGACCCTGCCGTCCGCGCAGCGCCGCGCGCTCGTGGCCGCCTACGACGACGGGCGCGCCAGGGCCCGTGGCCTGCCCGCGCCCGACGAGAGCGCGTACGCCGTGCTGGACGGCGACATCGGCTACCCCGTCGTCACCGCGTCCACCGGCGGCGCGCCGCGCGTGGTCGTCACCGAGCAGGGCGGGCGCTCGCAGCAGGTCAGCCTGGAGCGGCTCGACGACGGCGACGCCGCTCTGGTCGCCGCGCTGCGCGGGGCGCTGGCCGGCGGCGGCGTCGCCGCGGTGGTGCGCAACACGGTCGGGCGGGCGCAATCCACCTACGAGCTGTTGCGCGAGGAGCTGGACGCCGAGGTGGTGCTGCTGCACTCGCGTTTCGTCGCCGTCGACCGCGCCGCCCGCGAGCGGGAGCTGCGCGAGCGCCTCGGCCCACCGGCGGTGGTGGCCGCCGCCGGCCGCGAGCGCCCCCAGCGCCTCGTCGTCGTCGGGACGCAGGTCATCGAGCAGTCCCTCGACATCGACGTGGACCTCATGGTCACCGACCTCGCACCCGTGGACCTCGTGCTGCAGCGGCTCGGACGGCTGCACCGTCACCGGCGCGGGGACGGTGAGAGCGAGCGTCCGCCGCTGCTGCGCGCCGCCCGCGCCCTGGTGGCCGGGGTGGCGGACTGGTCGGGCGACCCGCCCGAGGCGGTCCGCGGCTCGGTGAGCGTCTACCGCCGCGCCCCGCTGCTGCGGGCGCTCGCTGTGCTGGGGCCCGTGCTGGATCGCGGGCACGTCGGGCTGCCCGGGGACATCGCGCCGCTGGTGCAGGCCGCCTACGCCGAGGATCTGGCGCCGCCACCCGGGTGGGCGGAAGCCTTCACCGCGGCCGAGGACGACCGGCGGCGCCACGACGCGACCCAGCAGGAGCGCGCCGCGGGCTACCTGCTGGGCCCGGTCAAGAAGCCCGGGGAGTCGATCGTCGGCTGGGTGGCGGGCTCCGCCGGGGAGGCCGACGACTCCGCCCGCGGGCAGGCGCAGGTGCGCGACAGCGACGAGAGCGTCGAGGTGGTCGTGGTCCAGCGCGTGGGCGACGAGGTGCGCCTGCTGCCGTGGCTGGATGGCCTCGGCGGTCGCGTCGTGCCCACCGAGGGCCGGCCGGAGGACGCCGTGGCGCGGGTCGCGGCGACCTGCACGCTGCGGCTGCCCGTGCAGCTGTCGAACCCCGCCGTCATCGACGCGGTCCTCACCGCCCTGGAGCGCCGCTGGTACCCGGGCTGGCAGGACAGCCACTGGCTCTCGGGTCAGCTGGTGCTCGAGCTGGACGAGCAGCTCAGCGCCGTCCTCGCCGGCCACCGCGTCGTCTACGACCGCGATCGCGGTCTGCTGGTCACCACCGAGGAGGAGCGAGCATGACCGATCCCGATCCCGATCCCGATCCCGACCCAGACCAGGCGCCGCGCGCGTCGTTCGACCTGCGCCGCGAGCCGTGGTTGCTGGTGCGCACTCTCGCCGGGGACGTCGAGGAGGTCTCCCTGCTCGACGCCTTCGCGCGCGCCCACGAGCTGCAGGGGGTCGCCGGCGAGATCCCCACGCAGGCCTTCGCGCTCCACCGGCTGCTGCTGGCGGTCCTGCACCGCGCGGTGCCTTGGCGCCGCGACGAGCTCGTCGAGCACTGGGGTGAGGCGTGGCGCGGCGAGGTGGACCTGGCCGGGCACGTCGAGGCGTACCTGGCCGGCCACGCCGACCGCTTCGACCTGCTGCATCCTGAGACGCCGTTCTTCCAGGTGGCGGGGCTGCGCACCGCGAAGGACGAAGCCTCTCGCCTGACCTCGCTGATCCCCGACGTGCCGAACAACGCCCAGTACTTCACCACCCGGGCCGGGGCGTCGCTCGAGCGGATCTCCCTCGCCGAGGCGGCGCGCTGGGTGGTGCACACCCAGGCGTTCGACCCCTCGGGCATCAAGTCCGGCGCGGTCGGCGACCCGCGGGTCAAGGGCGGCAAGGGCTACCCGATCGGTACCGCCTGGTGCGGACAGCTGGGTGGGCTGCTCGTCGAGGGCGCCACCCTGCACCAGACGTCGCTGCTGAACCTCGTGCTCGCCGACCGCGACGGCGAGCCGTGGCCGGCCGGCGACTCCGCGGTGTGGGAACGGGCGCCGCAGGGACCCACCGTCGAGGCGCCGGACCGCCGCCCGGCCGGTCCGGCGGACCTGCTGACGTGGCAGAGCCGGCGCGTGCGGCTCGCCGTGACTAGCGGTGAGGTGACCGGGGTGGTCGTCGCCAACGGCGACCCGCTGCGCCCCGCCAACCGTCACCTGCTGGAGAGCGCTGCGGCGTGGCGGCGCAGCCCCGCACAGGAGAAGGCCCTGAAGTTGCCGCTGGTCTACATGCCGCGCACCCACCAGCCCGCCCGGGCGCTGTGGCGGGGACTGCCGGCGCTGCTGCCGCTGGCCGAGCAGGGTGACGCCCGCGGCGGGGCCGAGGAGGGCCTGGCGCCGCCGGTGCTGCGCTGGCTCGCCGGGCTGGTCGACGACGAGCGGCTGCCCGAGGACCTGCCGCTGCGCACCCGGGCGGTCGGGGTGGAGTACGGCAGCAACAGCTCGGTGATCGACGACGTCGTCGACGACGCGCTGGTCGTCCACGCCGTCCTGCTCGGCGAGCACGGCGTCGTGCTGCGGCGCAGCGCCCTCGACGCGGTGGAGGCGGCGAAGAACGCCGCCGACGCGCTGGGCTCGCTGGCGGGCAACGTCGCCGCCGCGGCCGGCGGGGACGCGGAGGGTCCCCGCGACCGGGCGCGCGAGCTGGCGTACTTCGCCCTCGACGCCCCGTACCGCGCGTGGCTGGCCTCGCTGGTGCCCGGCGTCGACGACCAGGAGCGTCGCGCGGTCTGGGAGCGCCACGTGGACGCAGTCGTCCGCGGCCTCGGCGCCGAGGTGGTGGAGAACGCCGGGGCGCCGGCGTGGGTGGGCCGCGAGGTGCGCGGGCGCCAGGGCAGCCGCCACGTCAGCTCGTCCCTGGCCGAGGCGTGGTTCCGCGCAGCGCTGCGCAAGGCACTGGTGCTCGCCGGACCCGCGAGCCGCACCGACGCAGCCGACGGCGCCACGGACGCGGCCGGCGATCCAGCAGGGACCACAGCGACCACGACGACGAGGAGCAGCGCATGACCACCACCACCCTCAGCACCGGCGAGGCGCCGCCGGGAGCACCGGCGCGCCAGGACCGGGACGCGGCCCTGGAGTCCTTCGTCGCCACCCGCGTGCTCGCCCTGCAGCGCGCCTACCTGGCCGGGGAGTCCGGCGGGGTCGGCGCGCTCGCCCGCCTGCGCCGGGCGGTGACGTCCGCCCCGGGCGCTGACCCGCAGGTGTGGGGGGACGTCCTCGCCGGGATGCCGGACGAGCTGCTCGGCCGCGGTGACGACCCCTCGCCCTACGAGCGAGCCGCCCATGCGGCGATCACCGGTTATGCGGTGCACCAGCAGTCCCAAAGCCAGTCGATGCACCGGGCAGGTCGCTCGCTCGGCGCCGCGATCCGCGCGCTCGGGCAGGGCCATGCCTCGGAGGAGGCGGTGCGCCGGCGGTTCCAGGCGCTCGGCACCGCGTCGTCGTGGGCGGAGACCCTGCACCACCTGCGCGGACTGCTCACCCAGCTGCGCGGCGCCGGCATCGCCCTGGACCACGGGCGCCTGGCGCGTGACCTGCGGCGACTCCAGCAGACCCGTACCGCCGACGGGGTTCGTCTGGCGTGGGGCCGCGACTACTACCGCACCGCCCGTGACGGCGCAGGCACCCCGGACGGGCCCGCCGCCGACGAGCCCACCCCCTCGACCGAGAACCCCACAGGAGACCAGTGATGCCACGCACCGTCCTCGACCTGCACGTGCTCCAGACCGTGCCGCCGTCCAACATCAACCGTGACGACACCGGCAGCCCCAAGACCGCCTACTACGGCGGGGTGCGCCGCGCCCG